>NZ_JBHWIE010000029.1:0-55338 GCF_042732085.1 Actinosynnema sp. NPDC059797 | reverse complement strand
CCGCGCCCCCCCCCCCCCCCCGGCCGCCGGGCGCCGCCCCCCCACCCCCGACGCGGGGGGCGGGGGTGGGCGGGCCCCCCCCCCCCCCCCCACGGGTGTGACCGCCGGGTCAGCTCGCGGTGCAGGAGGCCGTCGGGGTGCTGTTGGCACCGCGCGACGAGGCCGTGAACCCGAACGAGGTGCTGCCGCCCGCGCCGAGGGCGCCGTTGTAGCCGGCGTTGCGGGCCGTCACGGTCGAGCCGCTGCTGGTGACGGTGGCGTTCCAGGCGTGGGTGACGGCCTGGCCGTCGGCGAAGGTCCAGGTGACGGTCCAGCCCTTGATCGGCGAGCTGCCCGCCGTGACCCGGACCTCGCCCTGGAAACCGCCCGGCCACTGGTTGGTGACCGCGTACGCGGCGGTGCAGGCGAGCCCGCCACCGGGCGTGGTGGTCGTGGTCGTGGTGGTCGTGGTGGTGGTCGTGGTCGTGGTCTGGCCGCCACCGAAGATCGCGGCTTCCTCGGCGGTGGCCTTGATGCCGTTGGCGCCGTTGAAGACCCGCCGGCCCCACGTGGTGAGCCGGGCGGGGTCGAAGGCGAGGACCATGTCCAGGATCGGGTCGGAGTTGCCGCTCCACGACCAGGCCAGGTAGCCGATGCCCCGCTTCTGCGCCTCGCTCAGGATCGTCTCGTGGTCGACCTCGCCGCTGGTGAACTGCCAGCCGAACTCGCCGACGACCAGCGGCAGGCCCTTGCTCTGGAAGGCGTCGAAGTAGGAGGTGATGCTCGACGCGGTGTTGTAGACGCTGTACATGTGGACGGAGAACACGGTGTTGCGGCGGACGTCGGCGTCCCACACGGTCTGGGCGTTGTCCCGCATGACGTTCTGCCAGTCCTGGCCCCAGTTCGGCGCGTCGACCATCAGCAGGTGCTCGAAGCCGTTGGCCCGCAGCTTCTTCACCGCGTTCGCGGTCGCGTCGGTCCACTGGGCGGCGTTGACGTTGCCGATCGGCTCGTTGCCGATGTTGATGACGACGTAGTCCTCCTGGCCCACCAGGGCGCTCTTCTGGCTGATCCAGTAGTTCGCCGCTTCGTCCAGCGACGCCGCGGCGGCCTCCTCGCCGTAGCCGGTGGTGTCGTGCACCTCCAGCACGCAGATCATCCTGTTCCGCTTGCACAGGTCGATCACGGCCGGCACGTCGTCGGACGGGCCCCACCGCTTGCCGGTGCCCAGCACCACCCGCACGGTGTTCGCGCCCAGGGCCTTGATGTCGGCGAACGAGTCGGTCTCGCCGGTGAACCAGACGTGCGGGTGGTTGACACCCCGCATCACGAACGGCTGCCCGTCGGCCTCCACGACCTTGGTCCCGCTGACGTGCAGGCCCACCGCCTCCGCGGCCGCCCCCTGCGCCTGCGACAGAGCGGTCGTCCCGAAACCCGCGACGACGAGAAGCGCGGCGGCGGCCGCGGCGATCCTTGTTCTCATGGTCTTCCGACACCTCGTTGAGTCGATGACGCGTTGTCCGGTCCGTCTGCCCAGCTCTCGGCGAAGCCCCGCGCAGGGGGTCGACGCTCCCATGATCTGGGAGCGCTCCCAGAAGAACTGGTAACAGAACGTCATTAACGGGCCCCGGTCCAGGAGCTCCACCGCCCGACCCCGAGCCGTCACGACCCGGTCGCACAACGGGGTGGCGCCCGACCGCGAACCGTATTAGTTTCTAGGTGGAACTTGACCTCCCACACGGTACGTCCGCCATCACCGAGAAGTCAACGCTTACCGTTGCAAGTCTCTGACCAGTGACTTCAACTGCAAGTCAGGGGCCGAACCCCATCGGGCACGCCACTCGCGACCAACGGGCCCACCCCCTCCTCGCCGAGCCGGAGACGACCACCCGGTGAACCGGTCGACGTGAAGGCGCCCTTTCGAACCAGCTCGACCACAGTTGTTCGGCTCACCGAACTCCTCACTGTGAGCGACTGCTCTTGGCATCGCTCCCACACGTCTCGCACCCGACATCCCACCCTGGAGACCTCATCGTGATCGCAGGCAGAACGACCACGGCCCGGATCGGCACCCTCGCGGCCGTGGCGGTGCTGGCCGCGGTGTGCCCGGCCGTTCCCGCGCACGCCGACCCGCCCGACCCCCGACCGTCGCACGCGTCCCACACCGTCACCTATGACCGGCACTCGTTCATGGTCGACGGCAAGCGGTTGTACCTGTGGTCGGGCGAGTTCCACTACTGGCGGTTGCCCAGCCCGGACCTGTGGCGCGACGTGTTGCAGAAGATGAAGGCGGCGGGCTTCAACGCCACGTCGGTGTACTTCCACTGGGGCTTCCACTCCCCGAAGCGCGGTGAGTACGACTTCACCGGCGTGCGCGACGTGGACCGGTTGCTGGACATCGCCGAGGAGGTCGGCATCTACGTCCTGGCCCGACCGGGGCCCTACATCAACGCCGAGACCGATTCCGGCGGCCTGCCGAACTGGCTGATCAACTCACCGGCGCGGGACCGCAGCGACGACCCGGACTACATCGCGGCCGTGGACGAGTGGCTGGACCGCATCAACCCGATCATCGCCCGGCACCAGCTGACCGACGGCGGCGGCACGGTGATCCTCTACCAGACCGAGAACGAGTTCGGCGACCAGTCCCCCGGCGGCGTGGCCTACATGACCCACCTGCAACAGCGGGTCCGGGCGGACGGCATCACCGTGCCGACGTTCCACAACACGGCGGGCACCGGGCCGGTCTGGGTGCCGGGCACGCCGGGCGCGCCGGACCTGTACTCGTTCGACCTCTACCCGCAGGGCTTCGACTGCGCCTCCCCGCAGACCTGGTCGCCGCTGCCCGACCTGGCGCCGACGCGCGAGCACTCGCGCAACGGGCCGATGTTCACCGCGGAGTTCCAGGGCGGCTCGTTCGACCCGTGGGGCGGCAACGGTTGGGACAAGTGCCGCGAGCTGACCGGTCCGGCGTTCCAGCGGGTGTTCTACGAGCACAACATCGCCTCCGGCGTGAGCGCGCAGAACTTCTACATGACCTACGGCGGCACGTCGTGGGGCTGGCTGCCCTCGCCCGGCCAGGTCTACACGTCCTACGACTACGCGGCGGCGATCAGCGAGGACCGGCAGCTCACCGACAAGTACGCCGTGCAGAAGGAGCTCGGCTACTTCCTCCAGGCCGTCACGCCGATCACCAAGACCGATCCCTCGCCGGACGTGCCCGCCTCCGACGCCGCCGTGACCGTCACCCGGCGGCGCAACCCCGACACGGGCACCGGCTTCTTCGTCGTCCGGCACACCGATGTCACGTCGACGGCGCACACGTCGTTCACCGTGCCGATCGGCGACGACCCGGCGGTGCCGCTGACCCTGCTCGGGCGCGACTCCAAGCTCCTGGTGGCCGACTACGACCTCGAACGGCAACGCCTGGCCTACTCCACGTCCGAGATCATGACCCACCTGCGCTCCGGGAACCGCGACATCGCCGTCCTGCACGGCCGCGAGGGCACCGAGGGCCGCACCGTGCTGGAGTACTCGTCCGAACCGGAGGTGACCGTCCTGTCCGGCCAGGCCCGGTCGACCTGGGACCCGCAACGCGAGCGGCTGCGCCTGGACTACGCCCACGACGGTCTGGTCGAGGTGCTGGTCAGCGGTGGCGGGCGGCCCGACCTGCTGGTGCTGCTCGGTGACGACGAGCGGTTCGACCGGCTGTGGACGCAGCCCACCGACGCGGGTCGGGTGCTCGTCCTCGGCCCGGCGCTGCTGCGCACCGCGAGCACCGGGCGCGGGGTGCTGGCGCTGACCGGCGACACCGCCGAGACGACGTCGGTGCGGGTCTGGGCGCCGACCGGCACCCGCCGGGTGACCTGGAACGGCCGCCCGACCACCCCGGTGCGGGATGGCGCGGGCGCGCTGACCTTCGCCCTGCGCGGTCCGGCGGAGCCGTCCCTGCCCGAGCTGACCGACTGGCGGCGCTCGGGACCCGACCCCTCGTCCGCGGTGGACTTCGACGACTCGCACTGGACGATCGCGAACAAGACGACCACCCACAACCCGAGCCCGCCGGGAGTGGGCCAACCGGTGCTGCACGCCGACGAGTACGGCTACCACCACGGCGACGTCTGGTACCGCGGCCACTTCACCGCCGACGGCGGTGAGACCGGCATCAACCTCGGCGCCGTCACCGGCAACGCGGGTGTGTGGTCGGTGTGGGTCAACGGCCGGTTCCTGGGCAGCGTGGACCGCGGTGGCACCGCCGGGTTCTTCGACCTGCCCCGCGACCTGCTCGAGCCCGGAGCGGACAACGTCGTCGCGGTGCTGGTGCGCAACATGGGTCACAACCAGACCTACGGCAACAACGCCCACAAGGAGCCCCGCGGCCTGACCAGCGCCCGGCTGCGCGGCTCGACCGCGCCGATCACGTGGCGGCTGCACGGCAACACGGGCGGCGAGACCGGGCTGGACCCCGTGCGGGGCGCCTACAACAACGGCGGCCTGCACGGCGAGAACGCCGGGTGGTCGCTGCCCGGTTTCCCGGACCGGGACTGGGGCCGGACCACCCTGCCCACCACGCAGGAACCCGGCGTCACCTGGTACCGCACCACCGCGGACCTCGACCTGCCCGCCGACCAGGACACCCCGGTCAGCCTCGTGATCGAGGACGACCCGAACCGGCACTACCGCGCCCAGCTCTTCGTCAACGGCTGGAACGTCGGGCAGTACGTCAACCACGTCGGCCCGCAGACCGCCTTCCCGGTCCCGGCGGGGATCCTGGACCCCCGCGGGCGCAACACCATCGCCATCGCCTCCTGGGCCGCGGACAGCACCGGCGGCTTGGGCAAGGTGAGCCTGCGCGCCACCGGCACCGTCGAGGGCGGCGTACCGACGCACCAGGTGCGCGCACCGTCCTACGACCGCCGCACCTACGCCCAGCCGGTCGGCACGGCGGAGGTGACCGTCACCGCGCCCCCCTCGACCGGTCCGGGCACGACCGTCACCGTGGAAGCGGGCTACACCCCCGAGGTCGACGCCCGCGACGTGCGGCTGCGCCTGGGCACGTCGACCGGCTGGACGGCGGCCGGACCACTGGAGGTGTCGTTGGGCGACGTGGCCGCGGGCCGCACCGTGACCGCGTCGTGGCAGGTCACCGCGCCCGCCGACGGCGAACCGCGGATCGGGGTGTTCACCGCGACGGCCGAAGCCGCACGACGCGGGCGGACGACCACCGCCGCCGGGGCGGGCACGACGCTGATCCCCGTCCCGCCGCCCACGGGCACGGCCTACGTCAGCGACATCCCGTTCACCGCGACCAACGGCTGGGGACCCGTCGAGCGCGACACCTCCAACGGCGAGAACGGTTCGGGTGACGGTAGGCCGATCACCCTCGACGGCGTCGTCCACGCCAAGGGCCTGGGCACGCACGCCGGCGGCGAGGTGCAGGTCTTCCTCGGCGGCAACTGCTCCCGCCTGACCGCGGTCGTGGGCGTCGACGACGAGGTGGGCAGTTACGGCACCGTACGGTTCACCATCGCGGGCGACGGCGTGCCCCTCGCCGAGACCGGCACCCTCACCGGTGACGACCCGGGCCGACCGCTGACCGCCGACCTCACCGGCGTGCAGTGGCTCAGCCTGGTCACCGGCGACGCGGGCGACGGCAACAACTCCGACCACGCCGACTGGGCCGACGCCGTGCTGACCTGCGCGGATTGACCCGTCCACGCGCCGGGAGCCCCTGCTCCCCGGGGGGGGTTCCCGGCGCACTCAGGCACCGAGGCTCGGCAGTGCCGGGAGGAGCGACCCATGGCAACACCCCACGCGACGGCGGGCACCGCGCCAACCGAACCCCGGTATCGTCGGCCGGTGACCTCGGAAGCCGGCACCCGCACCACACCCTCGTGGCCGGACCTGTCCTCCGTCGCCCGGGACGTCCTGCTGGACGTGCTGTTCCACGGGCCGCTGTCGCGGGCCGAGATCGCCGACCGGCTGCACCTGTCCAGGCCGACCCTCACCCGCGTGACCAGGTCTTTGATGCTCGAAGGGCTTCTGGTCCAGGGCGACGTCCGGCCGCACCCCACGGCCGGCCGGCCCTCCGAGATGCTCCACGTGCGGGGCGAGGCCCACCACTTCCTCGGCGTGAAGCTGACCGCCGACCGGCTCCACGCCACGATGACCGACCTGACCACGACCGCCGTCGCCACCACCCGGGAGCCGCTGCGCTCCCGCGACCCCGACGACGTGGTCGACCAGATCGCCGACGTGGCGACCCGCTTCCCCCTCGTGACCGGCGTGGGGGTGACGCTGGGCGGGATCGTTCTCGACGGTGTGGTCCTGCGCGACGAGCACCTCGGCTGGACCGACGTGCCGCTCAAGGCGGCGGTCACCCGGGCCACCGGTGTCCCCACCGCGGTCGGCAACGACGTGCAGGCGCTCACCGCCGCCGAGCACTGGTTCGGCCCCGGCGCCGGGCTGGAGTCCATGGCGGTGATCACCGTCGGCGCGGGCGTCGGCACCGGCCTGATCGTCAACGGCGGCCTCGTCGAGGGCGCGCACGGCCGGCCGCCCTGCTTCAGCCACACCCTGGTCGACGCGGCCGGTCCGCTGTGCGGCTGCGGCCGGCGCGGCTGCGTCTCCAGCTACCTGCTGACGCACGTGATACTGCGGCGACTGGCCGGCCACCCGACCTACGACGAGGCCCTCGACCGGGTCCGCGCGGGCGACCCCGAGGCCAGGCAGGTGTTCGACGAGGCCGGCTACGCGCTCGGCGTGCTCATCGGCACCGTCGCCAACGCCGTCGACCCGCAGAAGGTGCTGCTCACCGGCGAGGGCCTGCCGCTGTACGAGGTGTCGAAGCAACTGGTGCACGACGGCATCGAGGACACCTTCGACGACGATCCCGCGTTGGTGGACCTGGACGTGCTGCCGTTCGACCACAGCGAGTGGGCCCGGTCCGGCGCCGCGATGGCCGTCAAGGCGACGATCACCGGCACCATCTGATCCCCCGGGGGCCCGGCCCGCGTCGAGGTCGGCGCGGGCGGCCGAGGCGTTCCACCGATCACCGACAACGCCAGGCCGAACGCGGCCCGGCGCAACCCGTCAACCCTTCCGAAGGAGCTCCACGTTGACGACGTCACCGCACGCCGCCACCGACCTCGCCCCGCGCCTGGGGCGCATCGTGCTGTACCAGTTGTACCCGCAGAGCTTCGCGGACTCCGGCCGTGCCGGTGCCGACGGGATCGGCGACCTCGCCGGGATCACGGCCCGGCTCGACTACCTGGAGTGGCTGGGCGTCGGCGCCGTGTGGCTCGACCCGTGCTTCGTGTCGCCGTTCGCGGACGCCGGCTACGACGTCGCGGACTTCCTGGCGATCGCGCCGCGGTACGGCACCAACGACGACCTGGCGGAACTCACCGAGCAGGCCGGGCGGCGCGGCATCGCCGTGCTGCTCGACCTCGTCGCCGGGCACACCTCCGACCAGCACCCCTGGTTCCAGGCGTCCGCCGACGACCCGGACGACGACCGGTACGTGTGGAGCGACGTCCCCGTCGAGGGCTTCGTGCCCGGGTCGGGTCGGCGCGGCGGCTTCTACCTGCCGAACTTCTTCCCCGTGCAGCCCGCGCTCAACTTCGGTTACGCGCGCACGCACCCCGGCGAACCCTGGCGCAGCCCGGTCGACGCCGACGGGCCGCGGGCCAACCGCGCCGCGCTGCGGGAGATCATGTCCCACTGGTTCGACCTCGGCGTCGCCGGGTTCCGCGTCGACATGGCGGCGTCACTCGTGAAGGACGACCCCGGCCTCGTGGAGACGGGCAGGCTGTGGCGCGACATCCGCGACTGGCTCGACGCCACCCACCCCGGCAGGGTGCTGATCAGCGAGTGGGGCGACCCCCGCGTGTCCGTGCCCTCCGGGTTCCACGCGGACTTCTTCCTCCAGTTCGGTGGTGACGACGACGGCCTGCCGCTGCGCTCGCTGTGGAACAACGGCGCCGGCACGGTGCAGGCGTCCTGGGGCGAGGTGCCCAGCTGGGCCGACGCCGAGGCGAAGGGCGACGCGGGCACGTTCGTCAAGGCCTGGCAGGAGGCCACCGGCGCCATCGCCGCCGCCGGGCGCGGCGGCCTCACCGGTCTGCCGACGTCGAACCACGACTTCACGCGCCTCGTCGCCGGCGCGCGCGACGCCGAACAGGCCCGCGTCGCGCTCGTCCTCACGCTCACCTGGCCGTCGATGCCGTCGATCTACTACGGCGACGAGATCGGCATGCGGTTCCTGCCCGACACCCCGACGTTCGAGGGTTCGTGCCTCGGCCCGACCTACGACCGGGCGGGCTCGCGCACCCCGATGCAGTGGGGCGACCTGCCCTCGGGCCGGTTCGGGCCGGACGTCGCGGAGTCGCGGTACCTGCCCCGGGACCCGGACCCCGACCGGCCCACCGTGGCCGCGCAGCTCGACGACGAGGGCTCGCTGCTGCACCTGGTGCGCCGCCTCGCGCACCTGCGCACCGACGACCCGCGGCTGGACGCGGCCGCCGACGTGGAGGTGCTCGCCACCGGCTACCCGTTCGCGTACGTGCGCGGCGGCAGCCTCGCCGTCGTGCTCAACCCCGGCCGCGCGGCCGTGTGGATCACCGTGCCCGGCGCCGTCGCGGCACGCACCGTCGAGGCACGTGGGCACCGGGTCGACGGCGACGTCGTGCACCTCGACGGGCACGGGTACGCCGTGCTCGACCTCGCCTGAACTCGAAGCTCTCGACAACGGCGACGGAATGCCTCGTGGGCGGCGTCCACAAGGGACGTCGCCTACGGGCGTGTGGAGATCATTCAGTTGTGGTGGTTCCGGTCAGCCGGTGGTCACAGCGCCGGGTAGGCGTTGCGCATCAGCTCCTGGAACTGGGCCGAGAACCAGTGGCCCGACAGGGGGGCGTTGGGCAGCGCACCGGACATGTTGAACCCGTTGCGCGCGTTGCCGCCGTAGGTCGGGTCGCACATGCGGTCGAAGCCCTTGCCCTCGTCGTTGGGGATGTAGGTGCTGGAGCCGTCGGACTCGCCCGGGGGCTTGATCCAGACGTAGGCGTCGATGTTGGGCTTGGGCGCGGCCTTCGGCCGCTCGCCCAGACCGGCGCCGGACTGGTTGCACCAGTTGCCCTTCTGGAACCGGCGGTCGATCCGGGACTCGTCGACGTAGGTGGTCGGGTCGCCCGAGGTCGACTTGGCGGTGGGCCGGTTGGGGCCGCCCCAGCCGTTGCGCGAGGTGTCGATCAGCATGCCGATGCCGCTGTCGAAGCCCTGCTTGACCAGCTCGGCGCGGAACGCCGTGGCGAAGCCGATCTCACCGTTGAAGTCGTTCCAGTCCACCCACTTCGAGGCCTCCTTCACCGGACGGCCGCCGACCACGTCGTCGACCGTCCAGAACGGCTCCTCCAGCGGCGAGTAGTTCGCCGTGTTGGTGATGAAGCCGTGGACCTTGTCCTTGGTGGCGCCGTTGCGGCCCAGCACCGACGCGAACAGCTTCGCCGCGGCGAAGAAGTTGTCGTACTGCGGGTTCGCGTCGCCCCACCCGATCCAGCCGTGGTGCGCGGCGTCGATGTAGTTGTAGACGTTGCCGATCGCGCCGAGCTTGCCCAGGGCGTAGGAGACGCCCTCGATGTAGTTGCCGTTGGCCTTCATCGCGTCGCACTGCGGCGTCGCCGTGACGCGCGGCGAGACGTTGGTGACCAGGTTCGGCAGCGAGTCGATCTCGATCACCGAGACGATGCGCAGCTTGGCGTACTTCGGGTCGCTGACGATGCTCGCGATCCTGTCGATGTACTCGGTCTTGTAGCGGCCGATCTCGTCGGCCTTCAGCTCGCCGTTGGAGGCCAGCGCGGCGCAGTCGCGGCCGGGCAGGTTGTAGACGACGAACTGGAACACCAGCTGACCGTCCGCACGCGCCGCGCGCTGCTTCTCGGCCTCGTCCAGGTGGGCGCGCAGACCCATCGAGCCGGTCGTGGGCGAACCGTTGCCCTCGATCGCGCTGATCCGGTCCAGCCACACACCGGTCGGCTGGTTGGCGATGCGCTCGCCACCCGGCTCCTTGCGGGCGTTGGCCGCCCACAGCGGGTTGACGTACACCCCGGCGCCCACGTACGGGTTGTCCACCCGCGGACCGCCCCCACCCGGGTTGTTGTCCGTGGTCGTGGTCGTGGTCGTGGTCGTGGTGGTCGTCGTCGTGGTGTCGACGTTGCCGGTGCACACCGTCCCGTTGAGCCGGAACGTCGTGGGCACCGGGTTCGAGCCGTTCCACGTGCCGTTGAACCCGGGCGTCACCGACGCGCCGGTGCCCAGGTTGGGGCTCCACGAGGGGTTGCGGACCGTCACCCGGGTACCGGACTGCGAGAACTCGCCGTTCCACCCGTGCTGGACCGACTGACCGGCCGCGAAATCCCACTCCAGCGTCCAACCGCCGGAAATGGCATCACCCAGGTTGGTGACCGTGACATTGGCCCCGAACCCGCCCTGCCACTGGTTGCCGATCTGGTACGACACCCGACAACCGGCGGCCGCGCTGGCGGTGGCCGTCGAAGCCACCACCCCGGCCACGGACAACGCCGCCACCGAGGTCACCGCCAACGCCCCGGTCAATCTCCGGGACCGTACGAACGTGCGCAGATTCATGCATCTTCTCCTTGCGAGCCACCCGCACCCTGGGAGCGCTCCCAGTCACGGGCTGGACATCGGTGTCCAGGTCTGTGGGTGTTTCCGCCGCTATCGCGGAGTGGTCAGGCGGTCGTGCAGGTCGGCGTGACCGCCGACGGCGTGCCGCTGCCGATGAAGCCGAACGAGGTGGTTGCCCCCGGCCTGATCGTCCCGTTCCAGGACGCGTTCCCCGCCGTCACGAGCGAGCCGGAGGTGGACAGGTCGGTGTTCCAGGCGTGCTGGACGCCCTGGCCCGCGGTGAGCGCCCACTCGACCCGCCAGCCGGTGATCGCCGTGGTCCCCTGGTTCTGCACGGTGACCTCGGCCTGGTAGCCGCTGCCCCACTGGTTGACCACGCGGAGCGTCGCGGTGCAACCGTCCGCGGGCGGGTTCCCGGTCCCGGGGTCCTTGAACTCGGGCAGCTCGTCCAGCGTGATGACGTCGGCGTGGTGGTAGACGCGCTGCAGGAAGTCGCGCGGGTTGGTCACGCCGTCCTGGATGAACCCGCCCGACCACGTGACGAACCAGGACCAGCGGGCCTCGTAGGCGCGCACCAGGTCGGGGTCGGGGATGGAACCGACCTCGCCCAGCGCGACCAGCTTCTCGTCGCCGCCCAGCCGCACCAACCGGTCGTAGGTCCCGTCGGCCGCGCTGTGGTCGCCCTGCGGCAGGTAGACGTCCGCGCTGACCACGTCGACGACGTCGTCGCCGGGGTACCAGTCGGGTGAGACGGAGTTCCACACCCAGATCAGGTTGTGCAGGCCGTGGTGGTCCACCAGCCGGTCGTGCAGGATCCGCCACAGCTGCTTGGCCGGGCCGGGCCCCTTGGCGCCCCACCAGAACCAGCCGCCCTCGGCCTCGTGCAGCGGCCGGAACAGCACCGGCACCTTCGCGTCCGCCAGGCGCTCGAGCTGCACGGCGATCGCGTCCATGTCCCGGATCAGCAGCCGGTAGTCGGTCGAGTTCGGGTCGGCCAGCGCGGCGGCGAGGTCGAACGTCGTGGCGTCGGTGTAGAAGCCGCGCCACCACTCCTTGCCCGGCTGGTCGATCAGGCCGGACGGCGCGTTCCAGTGCCACACCATGGTGACGATGCCGCCACGGGCGTCATGGGCGAGGGCGTGGTCCACGTCCCGGCCCGTGGTGCCGCGCTCGACGCGACTGGGCGAGTAGTCCATCAGGTCGTAGCCGCCCACCGCGGGCGCCTTGCCGACGTTCTGCTCGACCCAGTCGATGCTCGCCTGGTCCTGCTGGCCGGACAGGATGTTCTTGCCGTAGTTGTCGGTCAGGTACCGCATCAGGCCCTTGGCCTCGGCGGTCGCGGCCGGGTCGTTGAGCGTGCCGGCGACCCGGTGGGGCGGTCGCGGCGCGCTGGGGGTCACCTTGATCGCGTCGATCAGGTACCAGCCCCAGTTGTTGGTGATGGTGAGCGTGTTGTCCCCCCGGGCCAGCAACGCCTTGCCCGCCGGGATCTCGGCGAACGCCGGACCCGCGGGGAAGGCGACGTCACCCAGGCCGGAGCCGTTGAGCGACAGCGACGCGGTCTTCGCGCCGTACGGCGCGGCGTAGCGGATGGTCAGGTCGTGCAGGCCGCCGGGGCTGTCCGGGATGGTGATGGTGACCGAGTCCGCGGCCTGGTCGAACCCGGCCACGTACCCCGCACCGGAGTAACCTGCAAGGCTCGACTCGACCACGGTGCCGTTCAGGACACCGGATTCGGCCTCCAGCCACGTGTCGGCCGCCGCAGCCGGGAGCGGGGGCGCCAGGGCCGCCAGCAGCAGCGCGGCCACGAATGCAGGTCGCACGTCAGTGATCCCTTCGCGTCGTTGGTCGGGGCCGGGCTGTGACGGTCACGGACATGGGGGCATCGCCCCGGAAGGCCTCGCATTCACTGCTCTGGGCATGTCTCGTACTCCTCGAGATGCGGGGGAACGTGCCAGCGGACGTCAATCCCTGGGAGCGCTCCCAGAAAGTTGCGCGATGCGCCAGTCGGTCGTGTCGATAGAGCACCCTTTGCCGGAGTGGACCACAACTTCCTCTCCGACCTGCTTCACCGCTCCGAATGTTTCGATCGGATTGGTGACCATGGACGGCTCCGCACGCGTCGTGACGCCTTGTTTCAAGAACGTGAACGGTCGAGCGGTGGCAACGATACTGGTCAGAGCGATCTCTGGCTAGACCCACCACCGAGAAACGGCTCGCCAGGCGCATCGGCACGGAAAGTTGACGCCGGAAAGTATCTTGCAAAATCCGCCGGACGAAGGCATGGCGCGCGACTGTTCACGCGAGCGATCAATAGGCCATTCGAACCAGGTCCGATAAGACGTTCGGACAACTTTCCCGACAAGATGTGAATCGATGCAGAACCCATTGCCCGAGACGACCACTCTGGGAGCGCTCCCAGAAGGAAGCGCGACGTGGCTAGCATGGAGCGGTGCCGGCCGACGACCCGCCTTCCGCACCGACGATCAAGCCGGTGGCCACGCTGGAGGACGCCGCGTGGACCGGCGCCGCGGACGGCACCCGCGCCAAGGTCTTCGCCGAAGTCCTCGTCCACGGCCCGCTCTCCCGCATCGAGGTGGCCCGCCGACTGGTCCTCTCGCAGTCGACGGTCACCAAGGCGGTCAACCCCTTGGTGGACCTCGGCTACGTCGTGGAGGTCGGCGTGAGGACCGCCGGTGCGGGACGCCCGCAACGCATGCTCCAGGTGGTCGGCGGGCGGTACCACGCCATCGGCCTCCAGCTCTCGCCCACCCACGTCACCGGGGTGCTCACCGACCTGCGGGCCACCGTCCTGACCCGGGTCCACCACCCGCTGCCCGACGGCCACGAGCCGCACACCGTCCTGGCCGCCGCTGTCGGCGTCGTCGGCCAACTGCGCTCCACCGTGCCCGAGGGCCTGCTCGGCGTCGGTGTCGGGCTGGGCGGCCGGGTCGACGGCAGCACCGGCCGCTGCGCGCACTCCGGCGTCCTGGGCTGGGACGACGTCAACGTCGGCACCCTGCTCGGCACCGCGACCGGCCTGCCCACCGTGGTCGACAACGACGTCCACGCCCTGACCGTCGCCCAACGCTGGTTCGGCGCGGGCCGCGGCGAAGGCTCCTCCGCCGTGGTCACCGTGGGCGCCGGCATCGGCTGCGGACTGCTGCTCGGCGGCGAACTCCACACCGGCGCCACCGGGCTCGCCGGCGAACTCGGCCACCTGCCCCTCGACCCCGACGGCCCGACCTGCACCTGTGGCAACACCGGGTGCCTGGAAGCCAGCGCGGCCGATCACGCGATCATCGCCGCCACCGCCGCTTCAGGCGGCCCGCGCTGCACCACCACCAGGGAGGTGGCCGACCTGGCCCGCTCCGGCGACCCGGCGGCCCTGGCCGCCTACACCACCATGGGCCGAGCCCTCGGGCGCGGCCTGGCGATCCTGTGCAACCTGCTCAACCTCGACCGGATCATCCTCACCGGCGAGGGCACCCACGCCTACGACGTGTTCGGGCAGCCCTGCCTCAGCGCCTTCCACCGACACGCCTTCTCCACCGCCGCCCAGGACTGCCACCTCACCTGCGAACCGGTCGACGACGACCTCTGGGCCAGGAGTGCCGCCTGCCTGGTCATCCGCGAAGCCGTGGACACCACCCGCAACCGGGCCTGACGGCGGACCGGGGGGAGGACCCACACCGGTGGTGCTCCCGGTCGTCAGAGGTCGCGGACGACGTGGGTGGTGGTCAGCCGTCGGTCATGACCGGGGTGGGCCGGTCGCCCGGTCAACCAGACCTCGGTGCTCAGCGGCAGGTCCCCGGCGGACGGGCCGGTGGACAGCGTGACCCGGCCGGGTTCGACGACGCGGCGACCGTCGACCCCCGTGAAGGAGAACGCGCAGGCGGGCACGTCGAAGACCACCAGTCGCGCCTGCCCGGGCTCCAGCCGGACGCGGGCGAAACCGACGAGGCGGACCGGCGGCCGCACCACCTGGGCCACCGGATCGGAGGCGTAGAGCTGCACGACCTCGTCCACCGCGCGACGCCCCGTGTTGCGCACGACGACCCAGGCCCCCACCGACCCGCCGGTCGGTGCTTCATCGCTGGTGGTGGCCAGCGACTCGTAGCGCACGGTCGTGTAGGACAGTCCGTGCCCGAAGGGGTACAGCGGACCGGGGTCCGGCGCCGCGACACCGTCCGACCGCGCGCCGGACGGCCGCCTGAGGTAGGTCGAACCACAGTCCGACGGCAGGCGGGGGACCTGCACCGGCAACCGCCCCGAGGGGTTGAGCCGACCGCTGATCACCCCGGCCACGGCAGAGGCCCCTTCCACACCGGGGAAGAACGCCTGCACCACCCCGGCGGCTCGATCCACGTAATCACCCAGCGCGTAAGGACGTCCCGAGACCACGACCAGCACGGTCGGCGTACCGGTGGCCAGCACGGCCTCGACCAGGCGACCCTGCGCACCGGGCAGGCGCAGGTCGGGCACGTCACAGCCGTCACCGGACGTGCCGTCACCGACGAACAGCAGGGCGACGTCGGCCAGGCCGGCGGCGTTGACGGCGGTGTTGACGGCGGTGTTGACGCGCGAGGCGTCGTCGGCACCGGAGACCTCGACGCCCGGCGCGTGTTGGATGATCGACTCGGGGAACTCGGCCTGGACCTGCTGCCTGATCGTCGCGACGGGGAGGCCCGCACCGCGCTCGGTGAACCGCTCCCGCAGGTGGTTGGGGAAGGCGTGACACCCCATCAGCGCGAGCGGGTCGTCAGCGCAGGGACCGAGGACGGCGATCCGGCTCAGGCGGGGCAGGTCCAGCGGGAGCGTGCCGCGGTCGTTGGCCAGCAGCACGATCGAGCGCTCCGCGAGCGTGCGGGCCAGCCACCGGTTGTCGGCGCTGTCCAGGTCCACCTCGTCCACGTTCACCGGCACGAGCGGCCCGCCGTCGAGCAGGCCCAACTCCACCTTCTGCCGCAGCACCCGGCGCACCGACTCGTCCACCAGGGCTTCCTCGGCCGCGCCGGCGCGCACGTGCTCGACCAGGCGCTCGCCGTAGCCGCGGGTCTCGGGCAGTTCGACGTCGATGCCCGCGCGCAGCGCCATCACCCCCGCCTGCCCCTCGTCGGCGGCCACCCGGTGCAGGCGGGCCAGGAACGGGATCGCCCAGTGGTCGGCGACGACCGTGCCGGTGAACCCCCACCGCGCGCGCAGCAACTCCCGCAGCAGATCGGCGTTCGCCGCGACGGGCACGCCGTCGACATCGGCGCGTGAACTCATCACCGACCGGGCCCCACCCTCGCGCAACGCGACCTCGAACGGCGCCAGGACCACATCGGCCAGTTCCCGCGGCCCGATCCCGACCGGGCCGCGGGCGCGGGAGGCGGAGCAGCCGGCGAAGTGCCTGGGGGTGGCGATGACGCCCGCTTCCTCCAACCCGCGCACGTAGGCCGCGCCGAGCTGCCCCACCAGGTAGGGGTCCTCCCCCAACGCCTCCTCCACCCGACCCCACCGGTGATCGCGCACCACGTCCAGCACCGGCGCCAGACCCTGGTGCACACCCACCGACCGCAGATCACGGCCGATCGCCGAGGCCACCTCCCGCACCAACCCCACGTCGAACGTCGCCGCCCACGCCAACGGCGTCGGGTAGACCGTCGCGCCCAACGTCGCGACCCCGCTCAGGCACTCCTCGTGCACGACGGCCGGGATGCCGAACCGGCTGTCCGCCACCACCCGCTCCTGGAGGTCGCGCAACCGCCGCATGCCCTCCACGAGGGTGACCGGCGCCCTGCCGAACACACCGACCAGGTGCCCGACCCCGCTGCCCGTCGAGCGGTCGACCTCGCCCGCCCCGGACGCCGAACCGAGCTGGGCGACCTTCTCCTCCAGCGTCATGGCCGCCAACAACGCCTCAACGCGGTCGTGGACCGACAGGGCGAGGTCGTGCCAAGGCGTCTTCGAGCAGGTGGTGTTCAGCGATGCCACTGTTCCCCCTTGTGGTGGGTGTCAGCCCTCGGACGCGCCGTCGAGAACTCCGGCGGCCACGCGGGCGTCCGACGATCACGGGCAGGACGGGGCGCGGGACGGTGCCCGCGAGCAGTCCGATCGAGGCGCACGTCGGTGTCCGGTGGAACTCGGCGTTCCCCCGACGGATCGCCGGAGCCTTCACCGGTCATCGTGGCAACGACGGTTGTGACGTTGCAACCAAGGCCATCGCGGACTGCCTCCACCGACGTCGCCCCTGCTGGAATGCGAGAGCGCACCCTCCTCCCACCCTCGGCACCGTGGCGCCGCCGGGCGTGATTGTGACGTTGCAATTTACGATGGCCTGCGAACACGGAGAGGTGGTCGACCGGTGCCCGGACGATACCTCCGGCAAGAGCGGACCGGCAACAACGCTTCGACAACCGCACCAGGGACGGGAGCCGAACGGTCAGCCGGCCGTGGGCGGGGCGGTGGAGGCGCGCACGACGAGTGCCGGGGTGAACCGGACCTCCTCGTGCCGGTGATCGGGACGACCCTCGGCCAGGAGCAACTCGGCGGCGGTCCGGCCGAGCTGGTACTTGGGCCGGCGGACGGTCGTCAGGGCGGGGTGGAGCTGCTCCGCGAAGTGGACGTCGTCGTACCCCACCACCGAAATCCCGTCCGGCACCCCGACACCGCGCCGGCGCAGGCCGCGCAACACCCCCAGCGCGACGACGTCGTTGAAGCACGCGATCGCGGTCGGCCGCGGTGACAGCGCCAGCACCTGGTCGACCATCGAGTCGCCCGCCTCCACCGTGCCCGGCTCGGGCACCCGGAGTTCCACCAGGACGGCGGAGGGGTCCAACCCGGCCGCCAGAACCGCACGGCGCATCCCGTCGCGGCGGTCCCGCACCGACCGCACCTCCGTCGAGCAGCCGAGGAAGGCGATCCGCCGGTGCCCCAGCGCGAGCAGGTGATCGGCCACCAGGCCACCGCCGTGCACGTCGTCCACGGCGACCGCGCACAACTCCGCGCCGTCCCGCGGGTGGTCGACCAGCACCACCGGCGTGCCGCGCCTGCCGAGCTGCACCAGCCGGTCCAGCCGGGAGCTGGAGGGGTTGACCAGGATGCCGCGGACCCCCAGTTCCTCCATCATGCGCAGGTAGTTGTTCTCCTGGGCGAAACGCACGTCGGTGCTGCCGACGATGAGCATGCACCCCGCCTCGGTGAGCCGGTCCTCGATGCCGCGGGAGACCTCGGCGAAGAACGGGTTCGAGGTGTCCAGCAGCAGGCAGCCGGCGATCGCGCTCGGCGCGCCGCGCAACTGGCGGGCGGCCCCGTTGCGGACGTAACCCACCTGCGACATGGCGTCCTCGACCCGGCGCCGGGTACTCGTGGCCACCAGGTCGGGGTTGTTCAGCACGTTGCTGACCGTGGAAGCGGACACCCCCGCAGCGGCCGCGACCTGCCGGATGCCCGCCCGACGCGGGCGCCGCAAGCCATCACCCTCGTCCTGCCGCACCCGCACACCTTACTAAGCGGTCACTCCACGTCGCGCCATCGGCGAGCAGCGGTCCGGCGACGTTGCGCCGAGCGGGACAGGATTCGAACTTGCGACCCCTTAATCCCCAGAATTGTCCAAATCATGCCCTGACCTGCGGAAACACTAAATCAACAGGTGGCGACAGTGCAGTTGAACGTACTTCATCGCGGTTCACTTCGGTTCATTCTCCTTGAATCCTCCCAATCGCCTCCCATCCCCCTCCCACCACAGGCCGATGTCGACCGCCACGGCCGTCGAACACATGTGCGGTCGTCAAGTAACCAGACTCCACCAGGATTAAGCGTTTTGGTGATACGGCCATGCCGCTCACAGTTGGCGTGATCACACTGTCCTACCCCTGCGGCGCAGGCGTACAAGCTGAGCAATCCACCTGCCACACTCGCATGTGGACTTGACGATCACTTCCTGCACCTGCCGGGCACCAGCGTGATAATACAGCCACCCAAAACACCCCTACCGGGGCATTGCGAT
The DNA here is from genome assembly GCF_042732085.1 of Actinosynnema sp. NPDC059797. Lineage (NCBI taxonomy): Bacteria > Bacillati > Actinomycetota > Actinomycetes > Pseudonocardiales > Pseudonocardiaceae > Actinosynnema > Actinosynnema sp. NPDC059797. Next base: position 36,719 of record NZ_JBHWIE010000029.1, on the reverse strand, counting down.
GCCTTCAGCGGCTACCCTTACCAGAACACGGCCTACTGCATGGACCCGGAACCGGCGACGACCCGCCCGACGCAACGCCGCAGCGATGGACCGACCGTTCCCATACACGCTGTCCAACTTGCACAGATGACACTTCCGGCACGCACAGCGCCGACCTCGAGCGCCATGTCCACGTCTCGCGCCTACAACGCCGACCAACTTACCCACAAGAACTGACGCTTCCCGCGCAGTTGGTAGCGCCAGCTGCGCATCGTTCGCGGTTACTTTCAAGCCCCACAAGTCCATTATTCCACCATGCGGGAAAATGGAGATTTTTCACTCAACACCCCTACGCCATCAACAATTTATCCCGCACAACAATTTCGTCGCCCACCAGAATTTCTAGCTCGCCAATCAAATCCATAGATTCAAGCGTCACGCGCACATGAAATTCACCATTCTCTACAGCGATAGAGAACTCCGTTGCCGACTCACGCAGCAAATCAAGGTACTTCGTACCCCCCGACGAAATTTGAACCCGAAAGGAACGACCCGGAACGTCATATGAAATAAGGACGTCCTCTCCAGAGACAGAGGTTAGCCGCAGGAGGCGCGCAGCCACCTCCCCCTCAACTTCCTCAGAAGAAACGCCCAGCACATCAATAAGATACTCATCCGACGGAACCACGAACCGCTTGAATTCCACTACCTACCTCCACGAGGAATAACCGTTGTCAAGCGAAGACCGTCATTGGTCACCTGCCAGGTGGTCTCAAGAAGCAAAAACCCACCTGGACCAGCGAACAGCGAATCTCGAACCTGAAATTCGCCGAAATCGTTCCCGTAAGTGTCCACGACGTTCGAGGCAGACCTTACCACTTCATCGAAGTGCGATTGAAGAAGCTCGCGACCTTCACTAGTGTTATGCACACCAATTCTAGCAAACTGCTCCTTATTCTGTGCCGACCGAGCAGCGTTATGCGAATTGGAGGTAACATTGCCGAACATATAGTCGAACTTGCCAGGGTCAATAATGGCACCACTGCAGTTGTGTACGAGAATCGGTTCGTTGCCGGCGACCACATAGTACGTGTGGATGGCATCAACCGCGAGGTTGTACGTTCGCAGGTTGGCACCGTAATGGTATACGCCAACCACGCTCGCCCGCCCATTCCCAGGTGTGGCGAGTTCTTCGTCGACGGTCAGGTCGGCCGCGTCTTCCCAGACACCCTCACCGGCGTTGAAGAAAGGGTGGTGGGCGGTCGCACGGATCGTCTTCGGGCCGTCCGGTGTTGCGATGGTGAGGTCGACGTAGTCCTTGTCGGCGTCGGTGATGTGAACGGCGACCACCTCGTGTGCTTCGAGGTCCTCGCCGCCGGGCTCGTTGTTGGCGACCTTGTCGCCGACCTTGATCTCGTCGATACGTTTGGTCGTGCCGTCAGCCATGAGCACGTGGGTGTCGCCGGTGAAGCTGTTAGGGCACTTGGCCGCGGTTTTGGCCTCGTCAGCGCCGTCGGCGAGCTTCTTGCCGCCCTTGGCGAGTTTGACCAGGCCTGCGGCGATGCCGAGGATGGGCACGGCGGCCCCGCAGGACATGGTCGCGTCGCCGTATTCTTTGTGGCCGACGTGGATGCCGCAGTTGAAGACGTCGGCTGCGTCACCGAGCCCAGGCACGAAGGTGCCGATGACGTCGATCAGGAACTGCAACTTCTCCCGGGTCATCGGCTGGTTGCAACTCGGGCACGGCCCGTAGCTGTACTGCGATCCAGTGCTGGTTCCGGAACCGCAGGGCAGTGCCGCGTAGCTGCTGTTGTGACAGCCCTGCTGGGGGGCCGGTGCGGTCGAGTTGCTGACGGACACCGTGGTCGGGGCCGGGCCGGTGTTGTCGTGTCCGAGGCCGTTGGCGGTCTTGCGGCCGTTGCATATGCCGTCGGGGCACATGTAGGACGCCAGGCCCGCGGGGTCGGTGAAGGTGAGCGGGTTGTTGTTGGCGTAGGCGTAGCCGTGCATGGACTGCGGGTCGGTCAGGTCCATGAGCGGATCGACGGAGATGAACCGGCCGAGGGCGGAGTCATATTCGCGGGCGCCGAGGTGGATGAGGCCGGTGTTGTCGATGGTGCCGCCGACGAAGCCCTTGTCCAGCTTCTGGGGCCAGGTGCCGTTGCCACCGCGCACGTCGCCGAAGGGCAGGGTGCGGCGGATGCCGACGGTTTGGGCGGGGTCGTTGGCGATGGTGATCTCGGCGGTGCCGTGGCGGTCCGCGGAGATCCAGGTGATGCCGCCTACCGGGGACTGGTTGTAGACCCGCATGGCGATCGGCTGACCGAGGTAGGTGTAGTAGCGGGTGCAGGTCTTGACGCCCGAGGTGGAGACGCGCAGTTCCTGGCCGGGCAGGTACAGGGTCCGGCCGCCTGGGTCGCGGCGGATCAGGCGTTGGCCGTCGGCGTCGTAGGTGAAGGAGGTTTCGCCGGAGGCGTCGGTGGAGGTGGCCAGGTGGCCTTCGCGGTCCCAGGTGAGGGTCTGGGTGCCGTTGGACGAGGGGCGCGAGGTGGTGTTGCCGGTCGCGTCGTAGGTGTAGGCGGCGGTGCGGGTGCCGGTGGTGTCGGTGGTGGAGGTGCCGGCGACGGCGTGGGTACCGGACTTCGGGGTGTAGGTGGTGGTCCGGTCTCCGCTGGTGGTGCCGTGCTCGACCAGCGTGGTCCGGTCACCCGCGGCGTTGTAGGTGTAGGAGTGCCGGTACTTCGCGGGACCGCCGAGGCCTGCGGTGGTCGGGTTCTGGGTGCAGTCCTTGGACGCCGGAGTCCAGGCTTCGGTCAGGCGTTGCAGGTGGTCGGTGCGGAAGCACTGGGTGTCCCCGCTGACGGTGTCGGAGATCTTGGTGAGGTTGCCGTAGGGGTCGTACTCGTAGTTGACCTTGGCGACGTCGGTGGGCGCGAGTTGTTTCGAGGTCCAGATCTGCTTCAGGCGCCGGGTTGTGGTGTCGTAGTCGCGGACGATGTCGACGGTGTTGCGGTCGCTGTGCAGGGTGTAGGCGGCCAGCTCGCCGAAGGCGGTGTAGGTGGTGGCGGCGACGAAGTCGGTTTCGTAGGTGCCGTAGCCGGTGCGCACGGCCGTGAACTGGCCGAGATTGTCGTAGCGGTAGCCGAGCGTTTCGCGCTTGAGGTCGGCAACAGCGGGGATGCGCGACGCGGACGGTGCGCCGGCGGCGCCGTAGGTGTTGACGTAGTTGTAGCTGCCGGCCAGGCCGCCCTCGACGGCGGGGATGGTGTAGGTAGTGCTGATCGGGTTGCCGTCGTGGTTGAAGCTGAAGTGCTCCTTGGTGTAGGCGTCGGCGCCGATCCAGCGGGTGGACTTGATCTGGTGCCCGTAGAACGTCTCCCCGCTGGAGAGGGTGTCGTAGGTCCACTCGGCGCGCAGGGGCCCGGTGGTGGTGTCGTTGCGCATGCTGGTCCGGCGGCCGAGCACGTCGTAGGTGTGGGCCAGGGTCTGACCGCGGCTGTCGGTGGTGGAGGTCAGCTGTCCGGCGTCGTCGTAGACCGACGTCGTGGTGCCCTTGTCGGGGTCGAGGGAGCGGATCTGCCGGCCGCGCAGGTCGTAGTCGTACTCCCAGCGCTTGCCGCCGGGGTCGACCACGGTCTTGAGCCGGTCCAGCCGGTCGTAGGTGTAGGCGATCTTGTCGAAGCCCGTGGCGCTGCCCGCGGCGACTCCGGCGTGGTAGTGCCGCAGCTCGGTCGTGCGGCCCAGGGTGTCGGTCAGGCTGGAGGACACCACGCCACCGGCGGGCGGTGTCACGTCGACGCGGTCGCCGGCGTAGGCGGTGGTGATGCGGTGCACGAGTTCGCCACCGGGGCTGGCGACTGGGGCGTTCTTCTTGAGCGCCTCCTCGACGACGCGGCCGGCGCCGTCGTAGGCGGTGGTGACCACGCTCGGGACGACCTCGGGAGGCTGGGTCGACGGCACGTACAGCTGGGCCGCCGGCGGTTTCGTGCCGAGGTAGGGGTTGTTGACGCGGGCGACCCGGCCGGCGCTGTCGTAGAACGTGTCGGTCACGACGGCGTTCTGACTGCCGCCGGAGGCGTCCAGCCGTTGGGTCTGGCGAGGCCTCAGCAGGCTGTCGAAAACCTCGTAGGTGGTGGTGTAGGTAGCGGCGGCGTTGAAGGTCTGCGTGGTCGTCACCGACGGCGCGGTGCGGCGGACCGAGTACGAGTACTTCGTGGAGGGGTTCCCGCTAGCACGGGAGTAGCCGGGCTTCCAGACCGCCGTCACCCGCCCGAACGGGTCGTAGTCGACCTCCGTCAGTTGCCGGTTCGGGTCGACGATCAGGGTGGGCGAGCCCCAGGCCGGTTGCAGGGTCGTGGTGGTGACCCAGCCGGCCGCGTTGGTCGTGGTGGTGCCGGTGACCGGACCGCCTGCCGTCGGGGTGTAGGCGGTCCTGCTGGTGCCCTTGAGGTCGGTGACCTTCGTGACGCGGCCGTAGGCGTCGTACTCGCCGACCGCGTCGGTCAGGTACGTCGAGACACCACCGGTGTGGGACTTCAGCGACTCGACCTTGGTGATGTCGCCCTTGACCGGCGGCACCCCGAGGCCCTGGTTGTCGTAGTAAGTCCTGTCGTCGGAGACGACGTCGGCGTCGGGCACACCGCCGGCCTGGGCGGTGGCGCAGTCGACGGTGAAGCCGCGTTTGCGCGACACCGCGCCGACGAACCACGTCCCGGTATCGCGGGCGTAGTCGATCAGCTCGCACTTCTCGTCGCCGGACACGGCGACGTCGCCGCGGTCCTCGCTGCGGACGGTGTCACCGTAGGTGTCGTCGAAGGTGGTGTGGACGCTGGTGGTGCGGTGACCGCGACCGGCGTCGAGCGCGGTGCGCGTGTAGGTTGCGGCGATGCCGGTGTGCCGGGCGTGAACGGTGCTGCCGTTAATGGTCCGGCTGGCCGTGGGCGGGGACTGCCAGGGCTGTGTGACGGTGGCGGAAACCTCGGCGCCACCGGGGCCGTTGTAGACGATCTCCTCGCGCGGAGTGCCGGCGAAGGCGTTCTCGTCGACGGCCTCCGGGACGGAGCCGATCGCGATGGCGGGCAGGACCGCGGGCCGGGTGCCGGTGGGGAGTTTGTCGCCGTGCATGCCGCGGAAGTAGCGGGTCTCGGTGGAGGTGCGTTCGGCGTCGCGCCCCTTGGTGACGCGCACCTTTTCGTAGCCGCGCCACACCGACCAGGTCAGGTCCTCGGCCTCGGCCAGGCCGTCGTCGTCGGCGTGGCGCCAGGCCGCGTTGCCGACGTAGTCGTAGTGCGTGGGCACCGAAGTGCCGCCACCGGTCATGTCCGTTTCGAGGATGTCGGTGACGACGTACTTGTGGAAGTAGTCGAGGATGGGGTCCTGGTTGCCCTCCGGGGTCCAGCGGACCGGGTAGCAGCGCAGGGCGTTGTCGTGCAACGCGGCCGCGTTCGGCATCCGGGAGGCGGGCACGCAGTCGGGCTGGGAGTAGGTCACGTCGAGCCGGCCGCCGGTTTCGCTGATGACCCTCTTGACGCGCCACCACTTCATCGCGGCGTGCTGGTCGGAGTGGGTGTCGACGCGGTTGGACAGCTGCACGCCCTCGAAGGTGATGTCGGGGACCGTGGCCGAGCCGCCGACCAGGCCCTCGTGCGCGATCTTCTCCAGCCACAGCCCGGCGCGGGTGCCGTCACCGGGGTCGGGGAAGGAGTGGGTCAGCGTCCACTTCTCCACCGGGTTGCCGCCGACCTTGGTGGTCACCGCGGCGAGGCGCTTGGTGGTCCAGAACGTCGGGGAGCGGGTGGTGCAGGGGCTCGCGGTGCACTCCCGATCCCACGGCACGTCCGGCCAGTGCTGGGCGTCGTGGACGCCGCAGTCGGCCAGGCACCGGTCGGCGGTGTCGAACACGACCTGCATGGGCGCGTCCTCGGTGCGGTCGGTGCGGGTGCCGTAGTCGATCCGCTGGAGGTGGGAGGCCCGGTCGTAGGTCGCCAGGTCGGTGGTGGAGCCGTTGCGGGCGTACTTGTTGGTCTCCTTGCCGTAGGTGTAGCTCATCGTGTTGCCGTGCAGGTCCACGACGTGGTCCAGGTTCCACCGGTAGGCCTGCGTGCAGAACGACGCGGCGAAGGTGCCCGCCTTGCACGGCTCGCCCGCGTGGTTGCCCGCCACCGGGACGGCGAGGGTGGACTGGGTGGCGCGGCCGAACCAGTACTGCATGCCCGTGGTGGTGGTCACGACCCAGTGCTCGCCGCCGTGGACGCCGTTGCCCGCGCCCGTGCGGCGCTCGACGAACGTGCCGTCGTCGTTGCGCAGGTGCCAGCGGTTCGGGTTCGTGCCGTCCTTGATCAGCTCGCCGGCGCGGCCCTCCATCGACAATGTCGCGTTGTCGGTGGCCCAGCAGCGGTCACCCGTCTTCACGGTGTTGAGCGCGCCGTCCTCCATGTCCTCGGAGCACGACTTGTACTTGCGCTCGATGAAGTTGTTCGCAAACTCGAACCCCTCACCGATCCAGGACGGCTGGTTGTTCGACGCGGCCATGCGGCCGTCCACGCTGGACGAGGAGTACGACAGCGCGAGCGACGGGGCGGGACCGCCCAGTGACGGCGGCACCCGCATGGAGTAGCTCCAGGTGAACTCACCGGTGTTGCCACCGGCCGCCCAGGTCGCCGACGGGGACAGGCTGGTCGCCGTGAACGTCCCGGAACCGCTGGACGTGCCGGCGGTCAACGCCATCAGCGCACCGGCTTCGGGAGTCGCGTGCGAAGCCATCACCACGCCGCTGCCGGTGTCGTTGTACGACGGGACGACCTCGCCGCGGCACTTCGGTTCATCCGGTGTGGACAGCGCGCAGTCCGGCAGCCGGACCAGCTTCAGGCGCGCGGCCCAGTCGCCGCCGTAGGCCCAGCGGAACCGGGAGTAGTCGACCTCGACCTTCGCGCCACCGGACACCCGGAACAGCAGCCCTTCGATCCCGGCCGCCCGTGTTCTCTCCCGGTCGAACGTCTCGACCTTCGCCCTCCCCCCACCCTTGTCGGTGGGGGTGATGCGAACCGGTCGCCTGTTCGCGGTCCTGGCTTCGGCACCCGACACCTCGACGGTGCCCGCGTCGGGCCACACCGGCGCCGGTGCGCTGAACGGCTTGCCGGTCCGCACCTGCTGGTCGGGAGCGGGAGCGGCCCAGTCGCCCTCGACCGGTCGCTCCCGCTGCGGCTTGGGCGGCTGGTAGGGCGCCGCCGCGGCGGGCAGCGCCGTGACGAGGGTCGAGGTGAGGATGGCGACCAGCATGACGGCCAACCCGCGGCGGAAGTTCGGTGTGCGCATCACATGTCTCCCAGTGGTGATCAGCCGAAGAACGCTCGGGCGGGTTCGTGCCAGCCGTGACCGACCTGGGTGCTGCCCCCGTAGGGGAAGCCGTTGAGGCCGTTGATGTTGAGGTAGGACCAGACGGTGCCGTCCGGGCGCACCGCGATGATCTCGGCACGTCCGTCGCCGGTGAGGTCGGCGAAGCGGGTGCGGGCGGGTTCCCAGTCGATGCCGATCTCCTGGGGTTCGTCGAAGGTGCGGTAGCCCAGCCCGGCTTGGTTGCGGTAGCCGGAGACGGTGCGGTCGTCGTTGACGGTGATGAACTCGGCCCGGTGGTCGCCGTCGATGTCGGCGAAGCGGATCCGGTCCGGGGTGTGGGAGGTCACCGCGACGATCACCGGGGTGGTGGCGAACGCGGTGGACCGGCCCAGGGCGTTCATGCCGTAGAGGTTGCGGTAGGCGCGGACCCGGCCGTCCGGGTCGAGCGAGATCCGCTCGGCGCGGCCGTCGCCGTCGAGGTCGGCGAACCGCAGGCGGACGGGGTCGGTGGAGGATGCGGTGCCCACCAGGATGCCGGTGCCGAACGGGAAGCCGTTGAGGCCGTTGACGTTCGGGTAGGCGCGGATCGTGCCGTCGGTGTTCAGGCCGATGATCTCGGTGCGTCCGTCGCCGTCGAGGTCGGTGAACCAGGTGCGTTCCGGGGTCCACCCCCAGCCGATGTGTTGGGCCGCCCCGGGGTAGCTGCCGTTGACGTTCTGGAACGCCCAGACCTCGCCGCCTGCGTCGACTCGGATGATCTCCGCGCGGGCGTCGCCGGAGACCGAGGCGCCGGTCGGCGCGGTGGTGGTCAGCGGCGCGCCTTCCAGGACGCCTTGGTGCACCTTCAGCTCGTCGATGTCGCCGAACCAGTAGGCGCCTGCGCTGCCGCGGCCGACCGACAGCACTCCGGTGGAGTTCCAGCCGATCACGCCGGTGGTCGTGCCCTGCAGCACGTCGTTCACCCATAGACGCAGGGTTCGTGTCGAGGCGTCGTAGGCCGCGGTCAGGTGCGTCCAGGTGTTGACCGCCGCGTCCGCCGTCGAGGACGCACGCCACCACGTGGTGGGGTTGGTCGGCGCGTTGGGCATCTCGGCCACCCATTTGCCGCCGTCGTAGCGCAAGGCGAACGGATCGATCCCCGACGGGCCTCGCTGCACCATGATCGTTCGTTGCGCGCCGGCCTCGGCCAGCCTTGCCCACACGTCGACCGAGAAGGACTGATCGGTGTTGAGGACCTGCTCTCCGCTGTTGGCCGAGCCCGTTCCGTTCAGGTGCAGGCCACCCCGCTGGACACCAAGCCCCCAGCTCGCCCCGGGAGCGAGCGTCAGAGCGAGGTCGTGGACGTAACGGGAGGTGTCGTGGGCGGTCGTACCCGCGATCTCGTTGAACTCCCACTTGCCGACGGTGCTCGCCTGCTCGGGGTCGACGAGGGTCTCCGCCTCCGGGTGCGTCAGCGTCCGGTCCCACGCGCGCACGTCGAGCAGCTCGCCGGTCCACGCTTCCGCTGGGGTGCCGTTGAGAAGGCGTCGACCCACCCACAGCTCACCCGACGCGTCGAAGCCCGCGGTGGCCACGTCGATGGTGCGTTGGAGCGCGCCGTCGACGTAGAGCCGGACTTCGCTGTTGAACGCATCGTAGGTGCCGATCAGGTGCGTCCAGACACCACGTGCCACCGGAGCGTCGGACCGCGCCGTCCGATAAGTCGGGCTCGCGGTGTCCGCCTCGGCTCGCGAGAACACCCACTTGCCGTCCACGCCGTCGTAGCCCAGACGGAACGCCGCAGTGGTCGTGCCCTGCTGGCTGATCACGGTACGGCTGCCCGTGGTGCCCGGCGCGAGCTTCACCCACGCCGACACCGAGAAGCCGCGGGTGGTGTCCAGCAGCTTGGGCGTCACGCCGAACCCGGTGCCGGCGAAACCGGCCGCGGCCTCGCCGCCGACCGTCTGACTCGGCAGACCTGGGACGACACCCGTCAGGACCAGGTCACGCCCGTTCCCGGTCACGTCGTAGGCAGGGTCGTCGCCGAACATCCACTGCCCGATGTGGTCGACCGCTCCGGCGACGGTGAACTGGTAGGTGCGTTGGCTGGTGCGTCCGGCGCGGTCGATGGCCTTGACGTAGAGCGTCTTGGCTCCCGCCGAGGGCGGGGTCCAACGCACCGACACCGCCGCACCCATTGAAGGGGCGAGCACTGTCATCGAGGGTGGGTCGGTGAAGCCCCACCGGTAGGAGACGACGTCCGGTGAGCTGGTGAAGGTGAAGGTGTCGGCCACGCCCAGCGAGCCGCAGCCCTCCGGCGGGCACCCGGTCGGCTTGTAGACCTGTGCCGTGACCGCGGGTGCGGTGGGGTCGGTGAGGTCGACGGCGAACTCGCACCACCCGGAGGGGGTGGTCCAGGCGGTGCCGTCGGAGGCGGCGGCGCGGTAGGCGTAGACGCCGTCGGCCAGGCCCACGCCCGCGGTCGGGGTGGGTGCGCCGCCTTCGCCGGTGCCGACGACGCCGGGGTAGAGCAGCCAGCGGTTGCCCTGGCCGGGCACGTGGGCGATCAGGTCCGGGGCCGGGTCGCCGGTGGTGGTCGGGATGACCGCGGCGGTGGCGTTCTGCCAGCCGCCGTTGCCGATCAGGTGGCGGAAGGGCGTGCCGGTGTAGGGGGAGCGGGTTCCGCTGCCGGGGTAGAGCCACAGCTTGCCGTCGCCGTCGGTCACCGCGTAGATGTCGGGCTTGTTGTCGCCGGTGCGGTCGGCCACGCCGTAGTAGCGGAACCCGGTCCACCCCTCCCCCAGGTAGGAACGCGCCCAGGTCGTGCGGTCGGCGCGGGTGCCGTCACCGGGGAACAGGTACAGCAGGCCGGTGGAGTCCAGGCGTGCGACGAGGTCGGTGTGGCCGTCGTTGTCCCAGTCCGCGACACCGGCGAAGGTGTAGCCGCCGAAACCGGAACCGATCCTCACCGGCGCCTGCGGCGCGCTGCGCGTGCCCTGGCCGGGGTAGAGCAGCAGCTCGCCGGCGGGGTTGCGGGCGAGCAGGTCGGGGTTGCCGTCGTTGTCCCAGTCGGCGACGCCGGCGATCGTGTACGGGGACCAGCCGCCCAGGCCGATCCGTAACCGCGCCCCGAGCCGGGTTCCGTTGCCGGGGAACAGGTACAGCACGCCCGCGCTGTCGCGGGCGATGGCGTCAGCGTGCCCGTCGTTGTCCCAGTCCCCCGCCGCCAGCAGCGTGTCCGAGCCGTCCAACACACCCGAGGGCAGCCCGGACGGCATGGGCGGGGTGGCGTCGGCGGTGGCGCCGTTGGACAGCGGGTAGCGCTCGGTCGTCCACAGGATCGGCGCGTGCGAGCCGTCCTCACGCACCCGCGCGACGTCGAAGCGGGCCAGCAGGCCGTCGGCCGCGTCGTTGTCGCTCACCCTCGCCCGCAGGGTCGGGGTCGCCGTGGGCACGAACGGCCGCCCCGCGCCGGTCGCGCACGCCCGCCCGTCGGCGGTCAGCGAGTCCGGGGTGTTGGCGGGGGTGTTGTAGTCGATGGCCAGCACCGGGGTGGCGGCGTCGAACCGCTTCCACTGGTTGACCGTGCCCTCGTCCCACGCGCGCAGCCCCATCGTCAGGAAGCTCCACTGGTTCTGCACGCCGCGCCGCACCATGTGGGTGACGTCGAACTCGACGTCACCGCTGCCCAGACAGCCGTAGGCGGCGTCCGCCCGGTGGTTGGCCGGGGCCGATGCGGTCCACGCGTCGTCCCACCAAGGCTGGTTGTTCCAGGTCGTGGCGGGGCTGATGTCGTTGGTCAGCCACACCCCCGCGTTGCTGCTCGGGTTGCACGTCCAGGTCCACTGCTGCTGCAACCGCAACGACGCCCCGTAGATGACCGTGCCCTGCACCTGCGACAGGTCCATCCGGAAGAACGACCGCACCCGATACTGCGCGCTCAAACAGGTGTTGGACACGCTGATGCTGTCGCACGTGCGCCCCGCACCCGCACCGCCCTTGAGATCGGAGTGGGTCAGCGCGTTGTTGTTCTGCCAGAACGACGTGCCCGCCACGTCCGAGCGCTCCAACACCGTGGTCCACGCGTTGTCCCGGATCCGCCCCGTCCACGACGGGTCGATGTAGACCGGGTAGGTCGTCCCCGGATCGGCCAACATCGCGCTGTCGGGCACCACGGTCAGCTGCCCGTCCTCGACGCTGACGGGCATCGCCACCCGACGCGGCTCACCGGACTCCGCGACCGCCGCCCGCGCCTGGGTCGGGGTCGGGGTCGGGGTCGGGCCGGAGTCCCACATCACCGGCACCGGCGAGGTGAACACCACCTCCCCCGCCGGATCCTGGGCCACCAACCCGCCCGCACCGGACTCGGACACGCTCACCCCGCTGGCGGCCAGGTCGAACCGCACCGCGTCCAACACCGGGTGCTCCGCGGCCTCCCGCGTCTTGACCACCAGCACTTGGGAGAACCCCAGCGCCGAGGCGGTGAACCGCAGGTCCACCCCCGGCAACACCTCCGGATAGGTCACCGCCGTCCCCGACAGCACCGGCTCCGGCAACGCTCCACCCGGCCACGTCAACGCCACCTCGCGGTCACCGTCACGCAACCGCGCCACCGGCCCCGACCCACCACCGGAGAACTCCACCGGCAACACCGACGCCCTCGGCACCACCACGCCCTGCGCCGACACCTCCAACGTCAGGTCGACCGGCGTCCACGCACCGTCGGCACCGCGCGCCCAACGAGGCTCGGTCGACTCCTCGGTCGTGTAACCACCCTCCGGACGCGCGAAGGTCTGCGCGGTCTCGGTACGAGCACCCAGGATCTCCACCCTGGCACCACACCGACGCGCCATCTCCCCCGCCGCACCCGCATCCTGCTCAACGGTGGCGCACGGAGGAGGTTCGGCGACCGCCGGTACCGATCCCACCACAGTGGACAACAGGACCGTCGACACGACAGGGATCACAGCGCGCAGCACGAAGCCGCGCGCCGCCATACGGCGAGCGTGCACAGGTGGTTCCCCCCAAGGTCAGCGCGCGCCCCCCGACGACACGCAACCCATCAGCCGCTGAAGCATGCACAACCACCCACACCCGACCACAGCACCAAACGGGTGACAAACGATCACATATGCCCCACCGGGGGTGATCCACACCACGAACAAGCACGTGGGCCCCAGCAGAAGACCACCGCTCGGCCGAGTGGCACGCCAACGAGCCGACTACATACCCACCGACGCCAACACCAACGACCGATCACCGAAGCAGAGGACCGGCACCCTCGTGGTCCGCCTCCAGGAAGACAGACCCGGTGAAGCCGCGCCAGCACCGACGACATGCCCGAGACCGCCCTCCGCAAGACGGAAGCCCTCGCGACGTCCACCGATCAGACCGGGCCGCCACCCTCAAGCTGCCCACCGCCAAACCGGAACCCGACCCATACTCGGCCCCGCTCATCGAGACCCCGGCCTACCGCGACACCATGCGATCCAAGACCACCACGCCGACCAAGAACCTCAGACGGCACCCACGCGGGCAAAGCGATACAGTCTCACCGCACACCACGAGTCGCCTTCAGCCGAAGCCGAAGCCGCGACCACTTGACCAACCGATATGTTGCAGACTCCTCCCCCAGAATTGCCCAAATCATGGCCTGACCTGCGAAAACACTAAATCGGCAGGTGGCGACGGTGCAGTTGAATGCACTTCATCACGGTTCGCCCCGATTCATTCTCCTTGAATCCTCCCAAGCGTCTCCCATCTTCCTCCCACCGCAGGCTTATGTCGACCGCTACGGCCGTCGAACACATGTGCGAAAATCAAGTGGTCCATCCCTCCTCGAGTACTCCAATGTCCGCGATCGGCGAGATGCGGTGCTTGTGGTGTAAGTGCCTGTTTCTGAGCTTGCGCAGGTGAGAGCCCGTTGGTGCGCAGACGAGGGAACTCCTGGTAGATCGGACGTTGTCGAAGCGCCGCTCTGCCAGGAGTTCCGTTGTTATCGTGCCCGATCCCCGCGAGCGGGTCCACCGCGGGTGCCCTCTGCTGCCGTCTGGCGGCCTCTCACCAGCCCGCCCGACGGACGAGCCGGTATCCCACCGACGTCACCGACGCCCAGTGGGCCGAGCTCGACCCGCTGTTGCCCGATCCGGCGTGTCTGGCCGGCCGGGGCGGACAGTGGGAAAAGCATTGCCGCCGCTTGATCGTGGACGCGATCCTGTACGTGGTCGACAACGGCATCAAGTGGAGGGCCCTGCCCGCGGACTTCCCGCCGTGGCCGACGGTCTACAAGCGTTTCGCCGCCTGGGAGAAGGTCGGTGCGTCGCAGCGGCTGCTCGACGCGTTGCGCGACCGCGTCCGCCTTGCGGAGGGCCGGGTGGCGGCGCCGTCGGCGGCGGTCATGGACTCGCAGTCGGTGCGTGCCGCCGAGACCGTCGACCGGGCCACCCGCGGCTGGGACGGCGGCAAGAAGGTGCAGGGCCGCAAGCGCCACGTCGTCGTCGACACCACGGGACTGTTGTTGGCGGTGCTGGTGACCCCGGCCTCGACGCAGGACCGGGTCGCCGCCCGCAGCCTGCTGCGACGCCTGCGCGACACCGCCGGCGAACGCGCCGCGCTGGTGTGGGCCGACGGCGGCTACACCGGCACTCTGCTCGACTGGACCCGCAGAACACTCGGATTGCTGGTGGAAATCGTCCGACGCCCCGATCTGCCGCACTTCACCGTGCTGCCGAGGCGGTGGGTGGTCGAGCGGACCCTGGCGTGGATCACAGGACACCGCCGCTGCGTCCGCGACTACGAACGACTCTGCCACCACCACGAGGCGATGGTCCGCTGGTCCATGATCCGCATCACCAGCCGCCGACTCACCCGACCCGAGTAGCTCAGAAACGGGCACTAAGCGGTAGAACTGGGTGGTCGGAGCCCTCTGGGCAGTGGTTGGAGGCTGGCATGGTGGAGTCAGCGCAAGCGGTGCACCGCACGATCGTCGTAGTGGACGTGGAGGGGTTCGGCGATCCGCGCCGAACGCTGCCCCACCAGGTGGCCACCAGGGCCGGTCTGTACAGGGTCGTCGCCGACGGGTTACAAGCGGCAGGGGTGCCGTGGGGGGACTGTTACCACGAGGACCGCGGTGACGGCGTATTTGTGCTGGTAGAGCCCCGCTATGCCAAGACGCCGTTGGTGGAGGTGCTGCCGACTGCGTTGGTACGGGCCCTGCGGGCGCACAACGACATCAGTCCAGCAGCCCAGCAAGTACGATTACGTCTGGCAGTGCATGCCGGTGAGGTAGTCTTTGATCGCCACGGTGTCACCTCGACGGCCGTAACCACCGCCTTCCGACTGCTAGACGCACTGCCCGTGAAGCGGGCACTCGCTGACTCGCTCGGTCTGGTTGCGTTGGTGGTGTCACGGTGGGTCTTCGACGAGGTGGTCCGCCACTCTGCGGTGTTGGATCCGGCGACCTTCCGACCGTTTGAGGTCACGGTGAAAGAAGTCCGAGAGACTGTTTGGATCGCCCTACCTGACCATCCCTACCCTGCGGATTCAACTGTACTTGACCGGCTGGCGAAATCGGTTGCGCCTGATTATGGTGGCCGGGTGCCCCGGCAGTTGCCCGTCGCGCCCGCGTCCCTGGTGGGCCGTAATGAGCAGTTGCGCTGGCTTGAGGCGGCCGTAGACATTCCGACGGCCGACGCGGTAGTGGTAGCAGTGATCGCGGGCACGGCCGGTGTCGGCAAGACCGCGCTGGCCCTGCACTGGGGCCACCGCAATCGGGATCGCTTTCCCGATGGAGAGTTGTTTGTAGATCTACGGGGCTTCAGTACCGACACCGAAACTGTGGATCCCGGAGTGGTCATCCATGATTTCCTCTTGGCTCTAGGAATCAAGTCTGCTGCCATCCCTTCTCATACCGATGCCCGCATCGCCCTATTCCGCAGCATGACTGCGGATAGGCGGATGCTGGTGGTATTGGACAATGCTGCGGACGAGGCACAACTGCGGCCGCTGCTGGCCACCGGGGCGGGGTCGCTGGTGCTTGTGACCAGCAGGCAGGTACTGGGCGGGATGGAGGCGCAGGTCCGGCTAAGGCTGGAGGTGCTGACGCCGGGCGCATCGATGGAACTGCTGGCCTCGATCGCGAGTCGGGAACGGGTGGCCTGCGAACCAGCGGAGGCCCTGCAGGTCGTTGAGTTGTGTGGGCGCCTGCCACTGGCTTTACGGATTGCTGGCAATCGACTGGCTGCCCGCCCTGGGTGGACCGTGAAGCACCTGGCGGACAGACTCAGGGATCAACGGCGCAGGCTGTCCGCGCTGACTTCGGGCGATCTGCGCGTGCGCACCGCGTTCGAGATGTCCTACCGGCAGTTGAACGGTGAGGCTGCGATGGTGTTCCGCAGGCTGTCGCTGGTACCGGGCGCGGACTTCACCCCTCAGATCGCCGCGACGCTGTCGGCCATGGACCGGTCCGCCGCAGAGGAGGTGCTGGAGGAGTTGGTGGACATGAGCCTGCTGGATACTGCGGCGGTGCCTGGCCGGTATCTGTTTCACGATCTAATCCGGGTCTTTGCGAGCGAACGACTGGCCGAGGAGGAACCCGCGCGGCTAGTCGAACGCGCCACCCGCCGGATGGCGACGTGGCTGCTGTCCACCGCGACGACCGCAGCCCAATTCTTCGGCCCGGACGCACGGCAAACCCCGTCAGGCCCGCTGGGTGGATTTGACGACGCCGACACATGGCTGGCCGCCGAGACCGCGAATTGGCTCGGCGCGCTGCGCTGGGCCACCACTACCGGGATGCATACCGAGGTGCTGGCATTAGCTACGGCCGTGCACTGGTATTCCGACCAGCGCGGGCATGGTCAAATCTGGGAACAGGTGTTCACTGCCGGTGTGGCTGCAGCGCGGGCGCTGAACAGCACGCGGGACGAGGCCGTGCAACTGAACTTCCTGACCTGGACCTTGGCGGTGCTGCTACGCCGCTACCACGACGCACTGACACTGCACGACCAGGCATGGCGGGCAGCCTTAACTGCGGGCGATACGCGGGAACAGGCATGGGCGATGTTCTACCGCGCGATCACGGAACTGCGTTTAGGACAACTGGAACAATCGCAGACTAGCGCACAGCGAGCACGGCAGCTGTTCGGCGAAGCCGACTACCCACTGGGCGGGCTCATCTGCTCGATCCACCTCGGACAGGTGCTCTACGACCTACGACGCCACAACGAGGCAGTCGAGCTTTACCAACGCTTGGTGGCCACTGTGCGCTCAGGCCAGTTTAAGTTGGCATCGACCATGCGGGACGAGATGACCGCCGTCCTGCTGGTACGAATCGGCGATAACCTGGTGGAGTTAGGCCGATGGATGGAGGTGCTAGAGGCGGTCGACGAGGCGACGGATCTGGCGCGTAAGACCCATGCGATGAGCACGCAAAGCGACGCAGGCTATCTACGCGGGCTGGCACTGCACCGGCTCGGCCGACTATCGGAAGCCAAAATCTCGTTGGAACAGACGCTCAATATCGTCACCGAACAGCCGTACCCGCGTTCGGCGCGTGTACTCGACGCCTTGGCGCAGCTATGCTCCGACCTTGGCGACCCAGACGGGGCTGAACGCTACCGCACACGCGCCGCCGGAACACGCCCAACCTCCCGGTGACCCACAGGGGTTGTCGCCTGCGGTGACCAGGAGTTGAGCGGCGCAGATCGGGTCGATTCCGGGTTAGGCGAGCAGTCCGGGAACGGTCTGGCGGGTCAGGAGTTCGATGGCGTTGTCGCTGTCGCGTACTTCCCGATCAAAGAGCCGTTTTCATCGTGACGTCGCAGGTCACGGCACAGGCTGAGCGGTGGGAGCGCGGTGGGCGAGGCTCCCGGTAAGACAGCAGTCGACCAAGATCCGATGCCCCAACCGGGAGCCTCGCCGTGCTGTCTTACCCCGCCGCGATTCCGCTGTCCAATCACACCCTCGTCCGCCTGGCCGATCTCATCCGCGCCGAGCGGGCACGGCGCCGGTCCCGGTGGCGGCGTCTGGAGCCCGGCCGCCAGGCGCTGCTCGTGCTCGCGCACCTGCGCAACGGCGACACCCACGCCCGACTCGCCGCAGGCTTCGAGGTTTCCCGCAGCACCGCCTGGCGTTACGTCCGCGAAGCGGTGGACCTCCTCGCCGACTTGGCCGACGACCTCCGCGCCGCCGGTGAGCGGGCCGCCCGCCTGGCCTACGCGATCCTCGACGGCACCCTGGTCCCGATCGACCGCGTCGCGGACCAGAAGCCCTACTACTCGGGCAAACACCGGCGCCACGGCGTCAACGTCCAGATCCCCGCCGACCCGGCCGGTCGGCTGGTGTGGGCCTCGCCGGCCCTGCCCGGCGCCGTCCACGACCTCACCGCGGCCCGCACCCACGGCCTGATCGACGTGCTGACCGAACATGAGGTCACCACGTTCGCCGACAAGGCGTACCAAGGCGCGGGCGGCACGGTGCGCACCCCGTTCAAGCGCCACGTCACACGACCGCGGCTGTCACGCGGCCAGAAGGCCGTGAACCGGGCACACGCCCGCATCCGCGCCCTCGGCGAACGCGCCGTCTCCCTGCTCAAGGGCTGGAAAGTCCTGACCAAGCTCCGATGCTGCCCACGCCGGGCCACCGAGATCATCGCGGCCATCCTCGTCCTGCACCACATCGAGACCCGCCGCCAACCACGATGAAAAAGGCTCAAAGTACTGCCACCGTCGGGCGAGCGCGCGCAGGCCCTGTGGGGTGCCAGAACTCTGCCTTGAGGGGCACTGAGCTGCGGTGATCGCGCAGAATCAGCCGTAGGAGCATGATCGTGGGACGTGGCGCTACGACTGCTGTACCTGATCCTCGTCCGGCTCGTTAGCTGGCTGGTCCTGCTCAGCCGATCGACGGCGGCCAAGGACGTGGAACTGCTGGTGCTGCGGCACGAAGGTGGGTCTGCTGCAGCCGCAACAGTTGTGCCACCGACGCAACTTGACCGTCAAGGCGTAGCCACGACTCTTAAAGCCGCAGGTCAGAGCCGCCACGTCACCTTCGCGCTCTGGTAGACCCGCTGGTGCGATGACTCAACAGCTGGAGATCCCACAGACGGCGAACTGACAGCTTGTTGCGGATCTCGATCGGCCCGCCCGAAACGACGTTCGGTAGGCGAGCCGGCCCAGCGACCCGCCCTGCCCCTCATTGTTCACTCCTTCGAGGCCACCTCGGCCTCCCGCCTGGACCGCGCCAGCCTGGCTGCGGCGATCCTGCCCACGGCGTTGATCACCGCAGCAACGATGCCCGCACCGGCGGAGATGGTCACGACCAACAGTTCCAAAGGCATACCGGACTCCCGTCCCTGCTCAGATGGCCCCTCAAAACTTCAAGCGAAGTCGGGAACCACGCAGAGACGGTGGCGTTCGCCAGTGGGGACAGCACTCGGCAGGAAGACACCTCAACCCGCGCCAATCACAGACCGCTGCTCCCCACCGCGACCACCGGGGAAAGCCCGTCACCCTCTCAACGGGCCACCGACGGACAAGGTTCCCGACCAGCCATCCGAGACGTCGGGAACACGACCACGACCCTGTCCTCACCCGCATCCTCGGCGGTCTGATGAACGAGTACGGACACGTCACTTGACCAGCAGCAATGACTTGTCGAGCGGCACACGATCTTGCTTCCGCGCACGCGCGGAGTGTTCCCTCCTACGCCACAGGATCTTCCTGGGGCGACATCACCGAAAGTACGCCAGAGCCACTCGCCTTACAGTCCCCGCTCAGGCTCGCTTCTGGAGCTTGGTCCAACCGTCGTCTCCGTTGGGTGGTTCCTGTTGCCACGCCGGTGGCCACGTGGTCGTCTTGTCGGTACGAGTGGTGGCGTTATCGAGGTCGATGCCCTCGTGTGCCTCGACGTCGGCGAAGGACACATTGCCGTGGAAGGTGGCGGAGCGGAAGTTGGCCCGGTACCGGAAACTGGCGCGGTCAAGGATTACGTCGCCGCGGAAGGTGGCTCCACGTAACCAGGTAGGGCCAGTGAAGACCGCATCGGCGAACGAGGCGTTACCCATGATCGTCACGCTGGCCATGCGGGTGTTGGGGTGGATGCGGCAGCCTTCGAAATTGGGGCTGATGAGGGTGGCGTTGCCAAGGTAGACGTTCAGGTCGTCGCCCCAGTAGTCCGGTACGGGCTGACCTTCGATCGTCGGTGGGCGGTGGACGTGCGCGCGGAGGAGGCTCTGGACGGCGTAGCGGACCTCGACCTCCTGTCGACGTTCCCGACGGTCCCGTTCCCCGATCGGCTCGGCGCCCGCTTCCAGCTGTCGCGGTGTGGGGCGTTCGTCGGGGTCGAGATAGGGCATGCGCAGATAGGAGCAGAACACGCTGACCACCGGACGACGCTGATCAGGGTGGTCCTGGGCGAGCCGTTCCAGGGCATAGAGGGCGGCCATCCGGACCGCGGCCTGGTCGGACCCGAGCATCTCGGATGCCTTGGTGTACAGGTCGGTCACCCGGCGCTGCTCGTTGTCGTGGCGGGTGTCGGCGGCGACCTGTTCCGTGGAGCGCTGACGGCGCCACGCCAGGTAGAGCGCAACGGCCCCACCACACGCTGCGGCGACGCTCAATCCGATCTTGACCGCATCCAGTCTCGCGACGCTCAGATCGCGACCGGTCAATCCAGAAGTCCCGACGAACCACAACACCGCGGTCAGCAGCGCCGCGACACCGACGATGACGACAGCGCTCCACACCAACGCTCGACGGGGTAAGACATCCGAGGTTCGGTCGACCATCTCTCATTGATAGCGCAGCACCCACACCACGCACGCCAGCACCACACCGTGGATCAACAGCTCGGTGCAGTTACCCGGCACCCCAAGACGCGCCAAACCCTCCGAATCTGCAGATGAACCCGAGTGGCGGTCCAGGATGAGCAGGTGAACTCGCAGATCTGAGCACCGACAGGCTCAACGAGGCGGCCTGCTACCCAAGCGCGCTGCGGGAGGACGGACGACCATGGCTGCTGATCGTCAACGGCAGCATGCCACCTGATCACCTGACCCGTGTCGTTCGAACCTCCCGACAGGTGGATTTGATTCGCAGCCTGCATACGGTGCCTGATTCGGCAGGGAGCAGTCGCTCTGTCATCCGTGCCCGATGCAGAGGAAGGTCCGGCGTAGCGGGTTCCGGGCGTTGATCGTGGCGACCGCTCGGGCCGGGGACTCGCCCCTGGCGACGGCCGCATGGAACTCGCGCACCGCGTCGGCGCCGGTGTCGATGCCGGTGCGCGCCGCCGCGACCACAACGGTGCGCACGCCGGCCTTGATCAAGCCGCCGGCGAAGCCAAGCATCTCGGCGCCGGCCCCGGCTTGTCCGCCCTGGAGGTTGGCACCGTCCAGCAGGACGATGTCCGGCGGTTGTTTGAGGTCGCCGATCTCGTGGGCGTGGACCGCGCGGTCGTGGAGCCGCACGGTGGAGAAGGCCGTGTTCTCGGGCTGGTGCTCGCCGGACGCGGCGAGGTGGACCAGCGTCGCGTTGTCCATCGCGGAGAGCACGTCGTCCGCGAGGGCGCGTTCGTTGGCGAGCAGGTTGACGCGGTGGTGGTGTCGCAGTGGCCGCGTCACGTCCGGTGTCGACTTCGGGCCGGCGACGACGACCACCCGGCCGTCCCCGCGTCGATCGTCGTCGTGCCGCTCGACCCAGGCGGTCGCGGAGGGCGCCACCACCACCGCCCGTCCCTGCAGTGAGGGCAGCGTCGACCAGGGCAGGACGTGGAGCACGCCGGTAGGCAGGACGACGAGGTCCCGGTCGGCGATCCGGTCCGCCAGGGGTTCGAGCAGCACCTCGTCCAACCGGGCCGCCCGGTGACGAGCCGAGGCGACGATGACGTCGACCAGGGACCGGGGCAGGTTGTCGGGTGCGATGGCGTTGAGGTCGGCATGCAGACCCCGGACGTCTTCGAACGACCCGGCGACGTCGCCGAGGCGCACGACGGTCGCGGTGTGGTCGACGAGGACGACGGCGAGCAGGCCGTCCCACGCCTCGGTGAAGGCGATCAGCGCTCGTGCGCCGAGGCGCGTCGCGAGGTGCTGCGGTGCGACCGGGTCGTGGGCCTGCTCCATCCAGCCGAGGAGGGCGGCTTCGCGCCGCATCCGCGCCAATCGCCGGTGCAGGGCGTCCCATGTCGGGTCGGCGCGCGATGTCGTGCCGATGGCGCGGGTCAGGAAGCGGATCTGGGTGAGCCTGTCGGTGAGCGCGGGGTGCAGCGCGGCATGCGTCGGCACCTGGCGCGCCACGCCGGCGCGGGTCCGCTCGGTGACGTCCAGGACCTGCCAGGGATCGAGGGCGCTGGACACCAGTCGCGAGGTGAGAGCTGTCAAGCGGCGGTCGTGCACGTCCAGCAGGGGACGGCAGAGCACCGGCCCTACAGACCGGTCGATCCCCTCCAGGGCCACCCGCGCCTCGGCCAGCGCCCGCGTCGGGTCTCCCTGGGCTATGAGGAGTTCGATGCGACACAGCGCGCGGAGTATCACGATGTCGATCGGCGCGCCCTCCTCGCGCTCGTGCTCGTCGAGCGCTTCGCCCGCCGCGCGCAGATCGCCTCCCGCGATCTGCAACCGCACGACGAGCAGGCGGGCCAGGACCGCGGCGTCGTGGAACCCGCAGCGGTCCAGTTCGGCGACGACCGACAGCTCCTCGCTCCCCGGGATCCACCGGTGGCCCGGAGCCGCTGCCGCAGCTGCCGCGGCAGCGGTCAGCCGGACCAGTGCACTGACGGCGGCAAGTTCGCCGCGGCCGTGCGCGGAGAACACGTGTCGTGCCCGACCGGCGAGCCGGAGGGCCTGGTCGTGATCGCTCTTGACCAGGGCGGCGATCGCGAGCTGGTGATCGGCATCCGCGGCCTCCAGGTGCGTGAAGTCGGGGCGGTGGAGGGCGAGCACGGCTTCCGCCTGGGAGGCCAGCCCGGCGGCGAGCAAGGTCGCGGCGCGGTCCAGCGCTATCCCCTTGGCGGTACCGGGCAGCCGCCGTCCCAGCAGGTCCGCCGCATGCCCGAACTGGCGCAGCGCCGAGGGCAGGTCGCCGACGAGCCGGTATGCAGTGCCGAGGTTGCGCAGCATGCACCCCAGCGTGAGGTCGTACTCACCTCTCCTTATCCCCTCGGCCGCGACCGCGGCGAGGTTGACGATCTCGTCCTCGATCCACTCGCGTGCCACATCGGGCTCGTGCGGCCGCGTGGCGGGCGCCGGCAGCCAGTCGAACGACGACCGGGTCACCTCCGGTCCGACCAGGGCCTCCACCGCCAAGCCGCTGAGGTGCAGGTAGTGGTCGAACAGCCGGGAGAACGCGATGTGCGCGGCGCTCGGGTCCATGTCGGCGGCCAGTCGTCGCGCGTGGTTGCGCAGCAGGTCGTGCATGCGGAAGCGCTGGTCGTGCACCTCTTCGATCAGGTGCACCCGCGCCAAGCCGTCCACCAGGTGCTCGGCCTCCTTAACGGTCACCCCGGCGAGCGCGGCCAGCGTGGTCGCGTCGAAGTCCCGCCCGGGGTGCAGGCCGAGCATCCGGAATGCGGCGGCGCGGCGTTCGTCCAACTGGCGGACGGACCAGGAGATGACCGCCACCACGTCGCTCTCGCCCTCGTCCCCTAGCTCCCCCGCCAACTGGCGCAGCGTGCTCCGCGGGCGGGAAACGGCCGTCTCCGCGACCATCCGCAGGGCGAGCGGCAGGTTGGCGCACCGGTTGACGAGTTCGACGGCGTCCGCTGGGTGCTGGCGCACCCGGTCCCCGAGCGAGTCGCGCAGCATGGTCAGCGACTCCTCCAGGGTCAAGACCCCGAGGTCGACCTTGCGGGCGCGATAGCGGACGCGCAGTTCGGGCAGGCTGTCCCGACTGGTCACCAGGACGAAGCAGCTCGGGCTCGCCGGCAGCAGCGGCAGCACCTGGGCGGCGTCGCGGGCGTTGTCCAGCAGAACCAACACGCGACGCCCGGCCAACGACGACCGGTACAGCGCGGCTCGTTCGTCGGGATCGGCCGGCACCGCAGTGACGCCCAAGGCGCGGAGGAACCCGGCGAGAGCCTCACCGGCCGACACGGGCGGCTGCGCGTCGTACCCCCGCAGGTCCACGTACAACTGCCCGTCGGGAAACCGGTCCTGCACGTCGTGGGCCCAGCGGACGGCGAGCGCCGTCTTGCCGACCCCCGCCGTCCCGGACAAGGCGGAGATGACCGCGGCACCGCTGCCGTCATCGAGCATCCCGTCCAGGGCTTCCCGTTCCGGGGTGCGTCCGACGAATCCTGCCACGGGCAGGGGCAACTGCCGAGGCGCCCGCCATAAGGACCTGGGCGACTCAACCGTGACGGCGACACCACCCCTGATGTCGCGGCCCTGCACCACAACGCACTTACCACCGTCGCCCGAGACCACGTTCCGGTGCTCCGCAACCTCCCCGGTCAAGCAGCCTCCCGAAGCCCGGCGCCACAGTCCGTCATCCAACGACGGTAGTGCAAGCACCTACCGGTCGCGAAGGACGGAGAGCAGGTCGAAACACCAGGTGACGCGACAGCACGAGTGCGCTCCGCGGTCAACCGGCAGAACGGCGCCAACCTTGTCCGGAGCACAGAACCCGCAACCGCGAGGCAACCGAGCAGAACCGATCCGGACCTGTACAGCTCAAGACGCCGTCACCACGGACAGGCAAGAATCACCACCGAAGAAAGCGAGCACCGCACCCAACGCGGCTATAGGCGACGCGGTACAGTCTTGTCGCACATCACGAGTCGCCTTCAGGTCAACTTGAAGAGACGACCTCTTGACCAACCGATATGTTGCAGGTTCCTCCTCCAGAATTGTCCAAATCATGGCCTGAACTGCGCAAACGCTAAATCAGCAGGTGGCGGCGTTGCAGTTGAACGCACTTCATCGCAGTCCACTCCGGTTCGTTCACCTTTAATCCTCCCAATCGCCTCCCATCTTCCTCCCACCGCAGTTCCGTGTCGACCGCTACGAACGTCGAACACATGTGCGTAAATTCGGTGACCAACGTGGTCACGGACAGCACCACGACCGTAACCATAGCCGCTTCGATGACGAGATGGTTTGATCAACAGGGAGGAACCAGCAGCGATTGAAGCCGCGGGTCAGAGCTGCATGCCATCTTCGGCGCCCTGCAGGTCATGATGGCGCGGTAGCAGGCAGGGCTGCGCATTTACCTCGCAAACGGCTCACATCGGAGCCGCGTCGTTGCGCGTCGTAGAGCCTGATCGCTCGTCGCCAGGTGGCGCGTGCTTGGTCATGGCGCTGGAGTGCGCTGTACACCTCGCCAAGCATGTCGAGCACGTCTGCCAGGAAGTAGTTGTCACCGAGTTCTTCGTACAGCAGGGCGGCCTGGCTGTAGTGGCGCGCGGCGGTGGCGGGGTCACCGGCGTGATGGGCGATGTATCCCAAGCCGTCGAGGACATGGGCTTGGCCCGCTCGGTGGCGGTGGTGTCGGTGCAAGGTGAGGGCGACCTGGCAGTACCGTCGGGCGAGGTCGAGGTCGCCATGGCGGGCGAGGTAAGAGCCGATGGCGTTGATCGTGTCCGCTTGGGCGATGAGGCCGTTCGAGCTCCGGTAGAGGTTGAGTGCGCGAACGGCATGGTCCAGCGCACACGCGGTGTCCTGCTGCTGTTCGCGAATCCAGGCCAGGACATAGTGCGCGTCGGCCTGTCCGTAGTGATCGGAAGCGTCTTCCGCGATGTGCACAGCCTGCTGGAGATGCCGGATCCCCTTCGTGTGGTGACCCAAGCGGGCGTGGGCGATGCCCACGCCGCGGTGGGCGTACATCAGTGCGACAGGATCGTCGAGGTGTTCGGCGGCGTGCAGGGCGTCCTCCCAGGCTCGTAACTGCTCGTGACGGTGTCCACGGCGATAGTGGAAGGTGTCGGTGGCCCAAGCCAGGTTCCACACCAGCCGGTGCAGTCCCAGTTCCACGGCAGTGCAACGAACAGCGGACAGGCACCTGTGTTCGAGGTCGAACCATCTCAAAGACGACGCGGGGTCGGACACGCGACCGACACTCGACCCCACCGGTATGCCAGGGATCGCGCGACCTCGGTACGGCTCCAGAATCCGGTCGCCGCTCAGGGCTGCGTGCACGTAGAAATCGAGCACTCCACGCACGGCCGTGATCCGCTCGCCTACGGGCAACCGGTGGCCGAGGTCGGCAGCGAAGCGGCGGACCAGGTCATGCATGACGTACCGGCCGTGTGCGTCACGATCCACCAGAGATGCCTTGCACAGGTCACGCAAAATCGCGGTGACTGCGGGAAGCGGCACTCCGATGAGGGCGGCTGCGGCATCCGCCGCGATGTCCGGTCCGGGCGCGATGCCCAGCAGCGAGAACGCTCGAACCTCCCGGTCGCCGAGAGCTTGGCAGGACCACGAGAACACATCGGGCAGGCTCGCCGCAGGGTCGGCGTCATCCATCGCGGCCAGCCCCATGCTCCGCAACTCGGCAACGAACGAGGCCAAGGGAATCCGTGGATGGCTGTCCGCTCGTCCGGCGATGATCGCCAAGGCGAGGGGAAACCCCTTGCACAGCCGGACCAACTCGTCGACCGCGAACGCTTCGTCCTCCAACCGCCGGGGCGACAGACGGGCGGACAGCAGCGCACGGGCTTGCTCGAAACCCAGCACTTCCAGGGCCACGGGTTTGGCCGAGTGCCCCGTGATCAGAGCAGGCAGCCGGTCGCGACTGGTTACCAGCACGACGCAGGAGGCACTGCCGGGCAGAAGCGGCACGACCTGTGCCGTATCGGCGGCGTTGTCCAACACCACCAACATCCGCTTACCCGCCGACAAGCTCCTGAACAACGCCGCCTGGGCGTTTACCTCGGCCGGAACTCGATCCGGCGCTACCCCCAACGCCTCCAGAAAGCCACGCAGCGCCACCTCCGAGGAGGTCGGCGCACCTCCGGGACTGAAACCACACAGGTCGACGAACAGTTGGCCATCGGGAAACCGTTCCAGGACCCGATGCGCCCAACGCAGGGCCAACCACGTCTTGCCCAGTCCTCCGATGCCGGTCACGAGCAGGATGCGCATCGTCGCAGGTGCAGCCCGCCTCTCGTCGTCCGTGCCGAGCAGGTGGTCGAGACGCGCCAGCTCGACCTTACGGCCGACGAACCCGGCCGGATCAGCGAGAAGCTGCCGTGGAAGCACAGCGGCCGTACCGGCACTGGTATGGAAGTGCACACCGCCCTGCACCATCCCCGCCTGCACGACCTGTCCCACAACGGCATCCATCACCTCGTTGTGCGTCACTCACCACCCCGTCAAAGACATGCATTGCTCACATGAGCGTCCATACGCTCGAAGGGTCGCTGAACCCGATTCACCGTCCACTCGAACACGGAAACCGAATCTACCCGACGCGAACTTCCACCCAACTCGATAACCGAGTCATCAAAAAAGCCAATACCTTCATAAGAAAAACTTACCGAACGGCTTTGCAGAGGTTGAGTTCGCGTTGGCGGAGTGAAACTGGCCCCGTGACGTTCCTTGACCGTCGCGCTATGCCAGGTGGATAAGGTATGCACAGGGTGGAGGACTGACGCCCCGCGAGCAGCAGGCGCGGGCGCGCGACTGCAGGCCGGTGAGCGGTTCGCCCGGGGCGAGAAGACTACGGCGGTCGCCGCGGAGCTGCGGGTGGGTGTGCGGCAGGTGGAGAAGTGGCGCCGCAGCTGGCGCGAGGGCGGGATGGACGCGTTGCGCTCGGCGGGGCCGATGTCGGTGGAGCGGCTCTCGCCCGTGCAGTGGGAGCGGCTGGAGCGCGCGCTGGCCAAGGGTCCGTTGGCGCACGGCTGGGACGAGGGTCGGGGGTGAACCCTGGGCCGGATCAAGACCATGATCGGCCGGTTGTTCCGGGTCGGCTACACGGTGCAGGGTGTGCGGCTGCTGCTGCGGCGGCACGGCTGGTCGCTGCAGGTGCCTGTGGGGTGCCAGAACTCTGAATTGAGCGCTGAGCTGCGGCGATCGCGCACTATGTGCTGCACAAGCATGATCGTGAGGCGTGGCGCGACCAGTCGGGCACCTCGGAACCGATAAGGCTGTACTCACCTGGCGTGAACTGGCACGTCCCTCCAATGGTGTGCCGCTCGAAAAGCCATCGTCGCAGGTCACTCCGTCATGCCAGCATTCTGGCTGACCATGAGAGAACTGGTGCGGTTGCTGCGTGAACGCGAGGGCCTGTGCATCATGGGCACCTCGGAGCCGATGGTGCTGCGCTCGCCGGGCGTGAACTGGCAGATCAGCTCCGACGGCCGGCAGGAGACCGCCACCGCGGTCGTCCGGCCACGCGAGGGCGCGGCGATCCCGCCGGGGACTGCACCGCGGCACCGACAACCTGTCCGAGACCACCCTCCGGCGGACCCGAACAGCGCACCCACGCCAGCACACACTGGTCGGACAGGGCCGCCACGCTCAAACTGCCTGTGGTCGAGCCGTACGGACCTGGTGCTGCGCTCCGCGCTGACGCTCAAGGGCCTGGTGCACCACGACACCGGCGCGATCATGGCCGCCGCGACCACCTCGCTACCCGAGGAGCTGGGCGGCATCCGCAACCAGGACTACTGGTACCGCTGGCTATGCGACATCGCGCTGCACCCCTTGACTGCCTGCAAGAAGCACCTCGAGGCAACATCCAAGCAGAGCGATACAGTCATACAGCACACCGCGAGTCGCCTTCAGTCGAGCCCGAAGAGCGACCACTTGACCAACCGATATGGTGCAGACTCCTCCCCCAGAATGGCCCAAATCATACCCTGACCTGCGGAAACACTAAATCAGCAGGTGGCGACGGTGCAGTTGAATGCACTTCATCGCAGTTCACTTCGGTTCATTCTCCTTGAATCCTCCCAATCGCCTCCCATCTTCCTCCCACCGCAGGCTCATGTCGACCGCAACAGCCGTCGAACACATGTGCGCAAATCAAGTGACCAGCGCGTCCATAGACAGCGGCACTGCTGTAGCCGCAACAGTTGTGCCACCGACGCAACTTGACCGTCAGGGCGTAGCCATGACTCCTGAAGCCGCAGGTCAGAGCCGCCACGTCACCTTCGCGCTCTGGCAGACCCGCTGGTGCGATGACTTAACAGCTGGAGATCCCACGGACGGCGAACTGACAGCTTGTTGCGGATCTCGATCGGCCCGCCCGAAACCACGTTCGGCAGGCGGGGCCGGCCCAGCGACCCACCCCGCCCCTCATCGTTCACTCCTCCTAGACCGCCTCGGCCTCCCGCCTGGACCGCGCCAGCCGGGCTGCAACGATCCTGCCCACGGCGTTGATCACCGCAGCAACAACGCCCGCACCGGCGGAGATGATCACGACTAACAGTTCCAAAGGCATACCGGACTCCCGACCCTGCTCAGATGGCCCCTCAAAACTTCAAGCGAAGTCGGGAACCACACGGAGACGGTGGCGATTCGCCAGTGGAGACAGCACTCGGCAGGGAGACACCTCAACCCGCGCCAATCAGAGACCGCTGCTCCCCACCGCGACCACCGGGGGAAGCCCGCTACCCCACCAACGGGCCACCGACGGACAAGGTTCCCGGCCAGCCATCCGAGACGTCGGGAACACGACCACGACCCTGTCCCCACCCGCATCCTCGACGGTCTGATCAACGAGTACGGACACGTCACTTGACCAGCAGCGATGACTTGTCGAGCGGCACACGGTTCGTCGGCACCGTAAGACGCAAAGCCACCGACCGACTGCTCATCACCAACGAACA
The DNA here is from genome assembly GCF_042732085.1 of Actinosynnema sp. NPDC059797. Lineage (NCBI taxonomy): Bacteria > Bacillati > Actinomycetota > Actinomycetes > Pseudonocardiales > Pseudonocardiaceae > Actinosynnema > Actinosynnema sp. NPDC059797. The sequence continues at coordinate 7,664 of NZ_JBHWIE010000029.1, read as the reverse complement.
CCACCTGAGATCAGTGCTCGACCGGTACGCGACCCACTACAACCACCGCCGACCACACCAAGCACTGCAACTCGCGCCACCACGGTCAGACCAGCCGACCGCAGAGCCGCGCTGCACCTCGATACGCCGCCGACCAGTCCTCGGCGGCCTGACCAACGAGTACGCACCCATAGCAGCCTAACCGCAGGTCAGGCCATGTGGCCGACTTTTGGCACCCCACAGGCTCCGCCGCTGACCCTAGGCTTCCACCTCGCGCCACTCGAGAAGTCCGGTACCACCGCTGTGAGAGTGCGGCGACCTGCGCGTGGTCGGCACCTCGGGCCCGATGGTGCTGCGCTCCCCCGGCGTGGACTGGCAGATCACCACCGATGGCCAGCAGGAGACCAGCAGCGATGACGCCCGGGCAGCACAAGGTGCCGGACCAGATCACCTATACGTTGCACCATAAGTGCTGGTCAGCGTCCTGTTCCACACCTCTGGCGTTACCGAACTGTGCCCATGCCGCGTCGGTTGACAGTGGCATGTTCGGCCATGTCACCCCTATACTTGAATCATCTTGACCGTACTTGATTCACACCGATGAGGGGGCATGTTGACGGCCAACGTTGGCACACTGATCAAGCGCGCTATGGACACCGCACAGCTGAGTCAGCGCGCGCTCGAAGCGGCGACCGGCATCTCCCAGTCGACGGTGTCACGGATCGTGTCAGGCGAGCGGGCTGCGAAGATGCCGGAGATCGTCGCGATCGCGCAGGCCACCGGGCATACGGTTGCCCAGCTGACGGGCAACTCGACGGTGGCCGCCCGGGTGCAATGCGCGCCACGGTCGACGAATGCCTCGAACATGCCGCGCATGCGAGAGGCGCTGCTGCACTACCTGGAACTCGATGCCTACCTAGACGACCAGGCCGTGCCGGCCACGATGTGACGCGACAAGCCAACAAGTATGAGCGCTGAGACCGAAGGCCGTGCCGCGGCGGAAAAGTTCCGAGTCGACCACCACTTGGGCGTGCAGCCGTTGGGCGACTTGGTCGTGACCATCGAGCAGGCCACGGGATTTGACGTGGCCATGCTCCGCGTGGAGCCTGATGAACACGGCTTGACGATGCGGGACCCAGTGCGTGGCGCCGTATTCATCGGCGTCGCATGCACCTCGAACCCGATGCGCCAGCGCAGCACATTGGCACACGAGCTGGCACACGTACTGTTTGAAGACTGGACCGACAGCAGCGAAGTCGACTGGGGAGGCAGGGACTACACGGAGAGTCGCGCTGACGCCTTCGCACGTCACCTGCTCCTGCCTCTCCAAGGACTGCACGAGTTTCTCGAGGAGCGCACGACCGTTGCGGAGTCGGATCTCTCGGCGGTTGTCCAACGGTTCCTGCTGTCGCCTCGCATGGCCGCGATCCAACTGGAACAAGGCGGCCACATCAGCACCGCGCTCAAGACGCAGTGGAAGGACCTGACCACGCCGCAATTAGCCGCCCGGTATGGCTGGACCGATCAATACCTCGCGCTGAAGGCAGAGTCCGAACATCCGCGTGCACCACAACGGCTGCTCGCCCGAGCCAACAGAGGCTACGCCGAGTCAGTGTTGCCAGCGCAAGCGATCGCCACCCTGCGCGGTATCACCGTCGCGGAGGCTGAAGCCGAGCTTCATAAGGCCGGCATCTTCCCGATCGAGAGCGAGGCCGTGTGGGCCGGCGCCAGTGATCTGCCCGAGGTGGACGTTGATCTGACCGACCTGCTCGAGACCCTTGGCGTGCCCAGCGACGGTGATACGGACGAGAGGTCGGAGCGAGACCTCTGATGGAACACCACCGGCCGATCATCGATGCCGGCCCCGGGCTGAACTTCCTGTCCATCAATCAGGAGAACCTGCTCATTCGAATCCTGGGGCCGATGAGTACTCCCGCAACAGTAGCGGAGGAAATCAAGCGGAAAGCCCGGGAGGACGAGCGTTTCAAGGCCGCTGGGACGACTATGGGAAAACTCGTTCCCAAGTACCTGAACATACTTCCCGACGATCCGACCCCTGATCTCGAAGCTGTCGTGAACCGGATCACCCAACTGCCCATGGTCCAACGGCAACGGCAGGCGAAGGATCTGGGCGAGCTGATGGTCGTCGCACACGCGGTTGTGGCGGCCCAAGCAGGGCAGCAGGTTATCGTGCTCATCGATGATGCGGATGGCGCGCGCCTTGCCGGGCAGGAAATCCGACGTCTTCGTCGCCTCCAGGCGCAAGGAAAGCCTGTTGGAGCTATCAAGCTGGCAGGAACTCTGACGATTCTCCAAGGTGCTGTGCGCAGAAAACTCGTGCCGGACAAGGGCGCCATGCGCAAAATTTACGGTCGCCTACGCAGCCTCGACGATGGCCTCGTGCCAATCGAGCAAACCGAACTGCTGTCCAACGCACTCTGGCAATGATCACTGGACCGCCCCGGCGAAGTGGGAGGGCGGATCGGTTGGCTCAGACCGCTATGCCGGTGCTGTGGCCGTCCGACGGAACGTCTCGTACTCCGCCGGAGGAACGTTCCCACAGAAGGAATGCGGTCTTTGGGCGTTGCACCAGGCAACTCATCTCGTCGTGGCTATCGTCACGTCCGTCCCGTTCTTCTAGCCTGTGCCGCTCGAAAAAGTCATCACTGCACAGCTGTTCCACTTTTATCACCGATCTGATCCGAGCAGTCCTCACACTCCATACTCAACGCCGGATGAAGTTGAAAAGGGCTGACTGACAGCACAGGCGTGCGCCGCATTGATTCACCCAACATCAGAAATTCAAGAATCAACGAACAGATCCTTCCCTCATCACGACGTAATACCCCGATTTACCAGGCCGCGGAAGCCGGTGTGTCTCCCCCACCTCGCCGCGCGATGGGCGCACAATGGTCACCCAGGCCAGGAGAAGAGGAGCGGTGCGCGTGACGAGCGGTCTGTCAAGGTATGTCCGGTCGGCCGGTGCGCCGGTTCTGCTGGGCGACGACGGTTTTCTCCTGCTGCCGTCCGATCCTCGCTGGTTGGCCGACGCCCCGGACCGGGAGAAAGACCTTGGACCACCGAGTTTGGTGACGGATCCCGGGGTGTTGAGCGGGCGGTTCGTTCTGCTCGCGGCGGGCGGTGCAGGCAAGACCGAGACCTGCAAGGCACTGGCCGGGTTCGAGGGTGCGGAGTACGTCAACGCGGCGCCGCTGACGAGGGAAGACCTGTGGATCAGGATTGCCGCCGTGGTCGATCGAGGTACCACTGCGTACCTCGACGGTCTTGATCAGGCCGCTTCCCGTGATCCGATGCTGTTGCAGTGGCTGGCCGAGGAGCTGTCCTTCGGAGCTGCGGCGTCGGTTTCGTGGCGGTTGGCGTGTCGTGCGGTCGCGCGTGAGTCGGCGTTGACCGCGGCCGGGTTCGACGAACTGACTCTGCTGCCGCTCGACAGGGCTTCCGCCGAGGCTCTGGTCGACGAAAAGGGGTACGACGGCCCCGCCTTCATCCATGCCCTGGTGGAGGCGGGACGGGGCGGCTTGTCCGCCTGCATCGGGCAGTTGCTGGCGGAAGCCCGCTTCTGGCACGACAAAGGCGCCCTGCCGGAGCAGTCACAGGATGCCCTGGCCTATGAGATCGCGCTGCTGCTGCAGGAGGCAAACAAAGGCCGTCGCCCCACCATGCCGCACGACCGCGTGACGCGACTCGCGAAACGCCTCGGCGCCTTCGCGGCGTTCAGCGGTGTACAGCGACTGACTCCTGCGGTGAGCACCGATAAGGGCACCTTGAGCGCCGACCGGCTGCCATCGACCCCGGAGCCCGATGAGTTCCGTCTGTTCGTGGAACCGGACAACTACCGTGACGTGATGGCCACGGGGCTGTTCGAAGCTGGCCCCGAGGGCACTGTGGTGTCCGCCACCAGCGCTATGTCGAGCACCTCGCCGCCGCGTACCTGGTCGAACGGGACGTCTCAGCCGGTCAGCTGCCAGCGTTGCTCGGCGTGCGCGAGTCCGGGGTGCTACCCCCTTCACGCATCGGGGTCGCCGCCTGGCTCGCCGCACTCGCGCCCGATCTGGTTATGTCGGTGATCAGGACCAACGCCCTGCTGTTCGCCTCGGCTTCCGCGACGATCGAGCTTCCGGACGCCAGGGCCCGCGCAGCTGTCGTCGACGGTCTTCTCGATACCGCTGGTCGTGGTGAGCAGGCTACTGAGTGGGGTCTGGATCTCGCCGGTCTGGCATACCCAGGTCTCAGCGAGGTGCTGGAACTGCGGCTCGGTCAATTGCGGTCCGACGCGGAGTTGTGGTGGGTGGCCCGTCTCGCTGCGGCTGGTGGATGTGTGTCGGCAGCAGGGCTTCTCGCCGCAGCCGCGTGCGACCTCAGGTGGTTCGCGTATGCCCGGCGGACTGCCGCACTTGCCGCGAGCAGGCTCGGTGACGACGAGATCAGGTTGTCACTGCGGGACCTGCTGGAGTCAGCTGAGGACGACCCGGACAACGAACTTCTCGCCACAGCGGTCGACATCCTGTACCCGGACTTGCTGACCACGCGCAGGCTCACAGAGGTGCTGCGGCCGCACCGGTCATCCCTAATCGGCAACTACCTGGTTCGTACGCTTCGATCGCTACCGGCTCTCATACCGGAGCAGGATCTCGCCGAGTTCCTGGCTTGGTTCGCCGATCAGGGTGATGACCACGACAAGTACGGTGATCTGTTTGCAGGTCTTGTGGACCGCGCTTGGCAGCACGTCGAACATTCTCCCGTCCGCGAGGCACTCGCCCGGTTGATCGCAGCCGGCTTCCACTCCCACCAGTGGAGCGCGCAGAGTTCACGTCGCCCCCCGACGAAGTGGGTCGACGGGCCCGATGAACTCCGTCGCAAACTCGCCTGTGAGGTCGCCGCGCTCGACGAACACGCGTGGTTTCCCGTAATCAGTCTCGGACTCCTGAACCACACCGACCTCGACTGGTTGCGCGCGGTGCTTCCCACCGTCGCCCCGGATACCGGCAGCGTGCTCAAGGCTTGCCTGAAGCAGCTCCGACTCGCATCCCACCAGGCACCGGTGATCACTTTGGATGAGTCGGAGATCGTGCCTGCTCACATCGAAGAAGTCGCCAGCGCACTGGATCGGCTTGAATCGGATGTGTCGTTCTGGCCGAACGTCGTCTCGATGCTCTACCACGATCCCGGTCAGAGCTTCGGTGCCGATCTCACCGAGGCGCCCGGCTGGAGGCGGTTGAGCGAGGCGCAACAAGGTCAGCTCGTTCGCGCAGGCATTCGCTACCTCCGCGACCACGAACCAGCCCCTCAAGCGTGGTGCGCTCGGGTGAAGCTGCGATTCGATCAGGTGGTGCAGGACTGGTACGGAGTCCACCTCATAGCCACACTCGTGCAACTGGACGTCGGTGAGCTGGTCGGGCTCGGGGAGGATCTTTGGAAGCGCTGGGCGCACTGTGTCGTCGCCACTCCGCTGTCCAGCGAGACCAGCGACTCGCTACTCAGGGAGTACCTGCTCCGCATCGGCCTCCGATGTGCGCGCCAGTACATCCTTCAAGCAGCGCTTGCGCACCTCGATGAATTGCAAGCGAACAACAGGAACCTCCGACCCCATGCGATCTACGAATGGCTCGCCGCCGACTTGGCGGAGGAAATCGCGGATCGCGTCGTGTCCGGACGCTACAGTGGCGAACTCGCCGGCAATCTGCTCGATGTGCTCGCGGAGGTTTCGCCCCCGACTGCGGCCGACACCTGCCGGCTGCTCGTCGGGAACGCGAGCCCACTGGCGGAGCGCGCTTGGGAGCACCTGAAGTTGCTGGACCCGAATTATGTGGTCAGGTCTTTGATCAACAGCAGTGCAAGCACTCAAGAGATCATCGCAGCTGTTGAGGACCTCGACGTCGGCAGGCTCGACATGCGACATCTCGTCGACGCGGCCAAGCTATTGCTAGACAGCTTCCCGTTCGAGGACGACGTGCCTCTAGACACGAGCGATGCATTGATGTCCCGGATTGAATGTATTGAAGCGCAACACACTCGGAATCAAGTGTTGCAACGACTCGTCGACAACGGTCAGGTGGACGACCTCACCGCCCTCTGCGGAGGCCGCTCAGAGCTGACGCAGAGCACTATCGCCCGTCATCTGCGTCAGGCCGAGTCCCGACGTGCCGACCTGGACGTACCGCTGATCGAACCCGTGACCTTGCTAAAAGTCCTGGCCCGCGGGGACGCGCGTCTGATTCGCAACGACGCCGATCTCGTCGCAGTACTGCTGCGGCACTACGACGACCTCCAGCGCTACCTGCGATACGACGATGGCTGGCGCGAGGTCTGGCTGGAGGAATCGCCGCGAGTCGAGGACGACATCTCCGACTGGATACGTCGCAGAGGTCTCGAACGACTGAACACCGACCGGATCGTGGTCGACCGTGAACTGCAAGTCGCTCGCCCGAGGGGCGGCGGCATCGGAACCCGCGTGGACCTCACCACCACGTCCTGCACGGTCGGCGGAGGCCTCGCACGCGTCAGCATCGAGGCCAAACGAGCCGATAGCGACGAGTTGTACACCGCGATGCGGGAACAGCTGATCGACCGTTACCTCGTCCCCTTGAATCGCCGACACGGCATCTACATCGTCTACTGGGTCGCACCCAAGTACCGCCCGCAGAAGTGGTCGAAGAACCGGGCCAACGATGCAGACGCACTGCTCAACGAACTGCAGCAACAGGCGGAACAGGCTGCAGCCGACGGTTTCAGGATCACTCCATACGTACTCGACGTCAGCCCATCCGCATAACCGCGAACAACAGGTGAGCCGGGGGTTTTCGAGGTGGAGCCTCGAGGACCTCGGCGGTCACGCCTGGGTTGCGGTGAGCAGAAACTGGGCCCAGGCGGCGGCGCGGGCGGGTTCGCCGACCAGCAGCGGGTCGGGGATGCCGCCGACGTAGAAGGACATCGGCCTGCTCGGCACGGCGCAGCCGCCAGGTGATGGCCTTGGCGGCCGAGCCGGGCAGCCAGCCGGTCCTGGGCCCGGTGTCGAAGGCGTGCGCGGTGACGTGGTGCCCGAGCGGTGCGAGGCCCTCCGGCCACTCGCGCACACCGCGGCAGGTGGAGGCCAGCTCGCCGGTGGCCTGGTCAGCGGCAGACTTGCGGATGGCGGGGCGGCTGAGGCCGAGGGCGTGCGTGGGCGCCGTGCCTGCCGATAACCTTATCTATGCAGGTAGAGGACGTATGAAGCCTAAGACCTCCTAACACAATGGGGTGATGTTGCCTCTGCGCTGTCGAGCGGGGTGATCGTTGGGCCGATGGGTGGGTGTGTCGAAGCCGTGGCTGGTCGATGACGGGTTGTGGGAGCTGGTCGAGCCGTTGCTGCCGGTGCCCTCGCGCCGGTTCCGCAATCCCGGTCGACGTCGATTACCGGACCGGTTGTGCCTACAGGGCATCCTATTCGTGCTGCACACCGGCATCGGCTGGGAGCACCTGCCCCAGGAGCTCGGCTTCGGCTCGGGCATGACCTGCTGGCGCCGGTTACGGCACTGGAACGAGGCCGGCGTGTGGCAGCGGCTGCACGAGGTGCTGCTGGCCGAGCTGCGAGCGGCCAACCGGATCGACTGGTCCCGCGCGGTGGTCGACTCCTCCCACGTCCGGGCGTTAAATGGGGGCCCAAGACCGGGCCGAGCCCGGTCGAC
>NZ_JBHWIE010000028.1:0-55416 GCF_042732085.1 Actinosynnema sp. NPDC059797 | reverse complement strand
GTAAGTGGCACGGTACCAGCGTCCCGGGATCCGCCAACCGGTTATTAAGCTGCCGTGGTGGCCAGAGCGAAGTCCGACACCAGAGCACGCGCCCAGGCCGTGGCGAAGGAGTTGTTCCTCCAGCGGGGCGTGCGGCGGACGAGCCTCCAGGACATCGCGGACCGGCTGGGCGTCACCAAACCCGCGCTCTACTACCACTTCTCGTCGCGCGACGACCTGGTGCGCAGCATCGTGCAGCCGCTGGTGGAGGACGGCGACGCGTTCGTCGCCGCGGCCGAGGCCCGCCCGGCCACCGACCCGCGCGCGGTGCTGGAGGGCTACTTCGACTTCCAGTTCGAGCACCGCGAGGTGGTCTCCCTGCTGATCAGGGAGTTGGCCGAGCTGGCCGACCTCGGCCTGGTCGACCGGGTGCTGGACTGGCGGACGCGGCTGGGCGTGCTGCTGGTGGGCGAGGACCCGCCGCTGGCCGAGGCCACGCGCGCCACCATCGCCCTCGGCGGCCTGGCCGACTGCGTGCTCGTGTTCGCGGACCGGCCGGTCGAGGAGGTGCGCGCCGCCGCCGTGGACGCCGCCCTGGACGTCCTCGGCCGGTGACGCGCCACGGCTCACGTGCGCGCCGCGCGCCGCGTCCACCCGCCGCGAGCCCGGCGCGCCGCCGCCCCGGGACGGGGTCGACCACCGCCGTCACGGGCCGGCGAGGGCCTGCGCGACGAGCCCGGTGCGGGACAGGGCGCCGACCACGTGCCCCAGGGCCTCGGCGCGTTCGGCGTGCGGCCGCGCGCGGTCGAGGACGCGCCCGGCGGGCTCGGCGACGTCCTCCAGGGCGCGCACGCAGCGGAAGTGCGCCAACAGCCCCGGGTCCGCCCGGTACGAGCCGTACCCCTCGAAGAACCACAGCTGCTGCTCGCCGGTCACCGGCCGGAACGGCAGCACCCCGCCGCCCAGCACGAACACCAGGTCCTTCTCTCGCGGCGCGAGCACCGCGTCGTCGAAGTCGACGAACGCCACGCCGCCCGGACCGGTCAGCACCACGTTGCCCGCGTGGAGGTCGCCGTGGCAGGGCACCGCCGGGGCCGGCCGCACCGGCACGAGCGCCCGTTCGCGCACCGCGCGCAACCGGGACCGCCCCGCCGCCCAGCACTCGACCAGGCGGCGCGCCGGCCCGTCGGACGGCACGCACCCCGCCACCGCCCGGTCCACGCGGTCGAAGAGCGCCACCACCGGCCCGACGTCGCCGGGCTCGCGCGGCAGGCGGGCGACCTCGCCGGTCACCGGCCGGTCGTGCAGCGCCGCCAGCCCGCGCCCCCAGGCCACCCACTGGGCGCGGCTCGGCGTCGCCTCCAGCGCCGTGGGTCCGTCGAACCACGGCACCACGGTGAGCCACCGCCCGTCGTGCCCGGCCCACCGCGCGCCCTCGCACAGCACCACCCCGGGCGAGGCCGACCACTTCACCGCGTACCGGCGGCCCGCCGGGTCGACACCCAGCAGCGCCGCACCCGTCGTCCCGCCCGGCGCCGGCTCCAGCCGCAGGTCCAGCCGGAAGTCGTGCCACAGCAGCTCGCGCAGCTCCACGAACGCACTTCCTACCGGCTCCGTGCCCGAAACCGGGCACGGATTTTGGCCCGGTGGTTGGCTGGTCGCCATGCTGGAGCCCGTGGGAGACGAGGTGCCGGACGAGCTGCTCCGGCACGTGGTCCGGACGACCGGGCTGCCGCCCGCCCTCGCGCGGCGCGTCGTCTCCGACGTCATGGGCTACTTCGTCGAGACGGCGGAGGAGTACGTCCTGCGCAGGCACGCCGAGCTGCGCCGGGACGGCCTGCCCAACGCGCGGATCTGGGCGCTGCTGCGCGCGGAGCTGGACGTGCGGCCCGTCGCGGCGCCGCCGCTGTCCGAGCGCCAGCTCCGCCGGATCGTCTACGGCTGAACGAGGAGTGCGCATGTGCGGGATCGTGGGGTACGTCGGGGCCAAGGACGCCGTGCCGGTGCTGCTGGAGGGCCTGCACCGGCTGGAGTACCGGGGGTACGACTCGGCGGGCATCGCGGTCGCGGGCGACGGGCTGGAGGTGGTCAAGACCGCCGGCCGGGTCGGCGACCTGCGGCGGGCCGTGCCCGCGGGCCTGTCCGGCGGCACCGGCATCGCGCACACCCGGTGGGCCACGCACGGCGAGCCCAGCGACCGCAACGCCCACCCGCACGTGGACGCGGCGCGCCGGGTGGCGATCGTCCACAACGGCGTGTTCGAGAACTCCGACCGGTTGCGCGCGCAGCTGCGGGCCGACGGCGTCGACCTGGCCTCGGACACCGACTCGGAGGTCCTGGCCCACCTGGTCGCCCGCAGCGCCGCCGCCACCCTGGAGGACGCGGTGCGCGAGGCGTTGGCGCAGGTCGAAGGCACCTACGGGGTGATCGTGATGGACGTCGAGCGGCCCGGCGAGCTGGTCGCCGCCCGGCGCGGCAGCCCGGTCGTGCTGGGCGTCGGCGAGCAGGAGATGCTGGTCGCCTCCGACGTGACCGCCCTGGTCCGCTACACGCAGCAGGTCGTCTACCTGGAGGACGACGAGATCGCCTCGGTCACCGCCGACGGCTACCGCACCTCCACCATGGACGCCCGCGCCACCACCCGCACGCCCACGCCCGTCGAGGTCACCGGGCTCGACTACGAGCTGGGCGACCACCCCGACTTCATGCACAAGGAGATGCGCGAGCAGCCCGACGCCGTCGACCGGTGCCTGCGCGGGCGGCTCGACCACCGGTTCTCGTCGGCCCGGCTGGACGGCGTCGGCCTGACGCCGCAGGACTACCAGCGCATCCGCCGCGTGAAGCTGCTCGGCTGCGGCTCGGCGTACTACGCGGGGCAGGTGGGCGCGCAGCTGATCGAGGAGCTGGCGCGCATCCCGGCCGACGCCGAGCCCGCGTCGGAGTTCCGCTACCGCAACCCGGTGGTGGACCCGGACACGCTGTACGTGGCGATCAGCCAGTCCGGGGAGACGCTCGACACGCTGGCCGCCGTGCAGGAGCTGAAGCGCAAGGGCGGCCACGTGATCGGCGTGGTCAACGCGGTGGGCAGCACCATCGCCCGCGAGTGCGGGCACGGCGTGTTCCTGCACGCGGGGCCGGAGGTGTCGGTGGCGGCGACCAAGTCGTTCACCACCATGGCGGTCGCGCTGGCGCTGCTGGCGCTGGACCTGGGCCGGGTGCGGGACCTGTCGATCACCGAGGGGCGGCGGCTGGTCACCGGGCTGGCGGAGCTGCCGCGCACGATCGCGGGCGTCCTGGCCGACGAGGAGGCGGTGGCGGCCGTGGCGCGGAAGTACGCCGGGGCCGAGCACATGTTCTTCGTGGGCCGGGTGCGCGGCTGGCCGGTCGCGCGCGAGGGGGCGCAGAAGCTCAAGGAGATCTCCTACGTGCACGCGGAGGCGTACCAGGCGTCGGAGCTGAAGCACGGCCCCCTGGCCCTGATCAACCCGGCCATGCCCACCGTGGTCCTGCTCCCCGACGACGAGCTGCTCCCCAAGAACATCGCCACCGTCGAGGAGATCAAGGCCCGGGGCGGCCCGGTCATCGCCGTCACCGACGCCACCCTGCCCGCCGACCTGGCCACCGACGTCATCCGCGTCCCCCGCGCCCACGACTCCCTCACCCCCGTCACCCTCTCCATCCCCCTCCAGCTGTTCGCCTACCACCTGGCCCGCGCCCTGGGCCGCGACGTGGACCGCCCCCGCAACCTGGCCAAGAGCGTGACCGTCGAATAACCGCGTGTCCTCCACTCCGGCATCGCGTGTCGTCCACTCGGACATCGCGTGTCGTACGTCCAGGTCGGGCGAGTCGTACGTTCAGACCCCTTGAGTTGCACGTTCGCGCACCCCCGATCGGGGGTTGGACGTGGCGACCGGTGTGCGCGAACGTGGAACTCGGGGGTCCGGAACGTACGACACGCGATGCCTGAGTGGACGACACGCGCGGTTTGGGGGGTTTGGGTGGAGGCGTTGGCGGGGGTTGTGGAGGCCCATCGGCGGTTGGGGGAGGTGTTGGCCGGGCTGGGTGACGGGCAGGTGCGGGAGCCGTCGCTGTTGCCGGGGTGGACGCGGGGGCACGTGCTGGCCCACCTGAACGACGCCGCCCGGGCTCGGGCGCGGGTGGTCGAGCACGCGTTGCGCGGGGAGGCCGTGGCGCTGTGGGAGCCGGGGGAGCGGGACGCGATCATCGAGGCCGCCGCCGGTCGCACGGCCGACGAGCACCGCGCGGACCACGCCGAGCACTCCCGCCGGTTGGAGGAGGTGTGGGCGGGGGTCGAGGACTGGGACGCGCCCGTCCTGGGCGGCGAGGTGGACCTCGTGCCGGCCGTGTTCACCCGCTGGCGCGAGGTGTGGATCCACCTGGTCGACCTCGACCTGGGGGTGACGCCCGCCGAGTGGGGGGTGGAGTTCTCCTGCCACGTCGTCGACGTCCTGCGGCCCCGGCTGCCCGGTGGGTGGGGGTTGCGCGCCACGGATGTGGAGCGTGATTGGGGGAGGGCGGAGGAGCGGGTGGCTGAGGTGCGGGCTGCTGAGGTGCGAGGGCTGGAGGCGGGAGCGCGGGTGGTCGGGGCGGTGCGCGACCTCGCGGCGTGGCTCGCCGGGCGGGAGCCCGTGGCGCCGCTCGCCGGGCCGTTGCCGCCGCTCGGTCCCTGGCCCGCCTACCCGGCCCGCCGTCAGTAGAGTCGGGGGAGAGTGATCTCCAGTGGAGGAAGCGATGAAGAGGAACATCACCTGCCCGTGCGGTGAGCGCATCATCGGCCAGGACGAGGACGACCTCGTGGCGAAGACCCAGCAGCACCTCAAGGAGAACCACCCGGGTCACGACTACTCGCGCGACGAGATCCTGTTCATGGCCTACTGAACCCCGGGTGATCGCCTGACCGGGTGAGCGCGGACGGGCGGCGGGTGGACCAGCGCCCTATGGTCCACCCGGGAGGTCCGCCGTGGTCCATCAGGCCGAACGAACCGGGGTGAACCGGGGCGCGCGCAACGCGGTCGTCGCGGTGATCATGCTCGGGATGCTGCTCGCCGCGCTGGACCAGACCATCGTGGCGACCGCGCTGCCGACGATCGTCGGCGACCTGGGCGGCGGCGGGCACCTGTCGTGGGTGGTCACCTCGTACCTGCTCGCCGAGACGATCATGACCGCGCTGATCGGCAAGTTCGGCGACCTGTTCGGGCGCAAGCCCGCGTTCCTGGTCAGCGTCGTGCTGTTCCTGGTCGGCTCGTTCCTGTGCGGCTGGGCCGACTCGATGACGTGGCTCATCCTGGCCCGCGCGGTGCAGGGCCTGGGCGCGGGCGGGCTGATGGTGACGTCCGCGGCGGTCATCGCGGACGTGGTGCCGCTCGCCCAGCGCGGCAAGTACCAGGGGTTCATCGGCGCGGTGTTCGGCGTGGCCACGGTCGTCGGCCCGCTGCTCGGCGGCCTGTTCGTGGACCACCTGAGCTGGCGCTGGGCGTTCTACGTCAACCTGCCGCTGGGCGTGGTGGTGCTCGCGGTCGCCGCGGTCGCGCTGCCGCCCGGGCGGGGCGGGGCCCGGCCGCGCATCGACTACCTCGGCATCCTGCTGATCGCCCTGGCCGCCACCGGTCTCACGCTGGTCACGTCGTGGGGCGGCGTCGAGTACCCGTGGACCTCGCCGACGATCCTGTGGATGGCCCTGGGCTCGGTGGCCGCGCTGGTGGCGTTCGTGCTCGTCGAGCTGCGCGCCGAGGAGCCGATGCTGCCCATGCGGCTGTTCCGCAGCCGCGTGTTCACCGTGTGCACGGTCCTCAGCTTCGTCGTCGGCTTCGCCATGCTGGGCGGCGTCACGTTCCTGCCGACCTACCTCCAGTACGTGCACGGCGCGTCGGCCACGCAGTCGGGCCTGGAGATGCTGCCGCTGGTCGTCGGGCTGATGGCGGCGTCCATCACCACCGGCAACATCATCGGCAAGACCGGCCGCTACCGGGTGTTCCCGCTGGTGGGCAGCCCGCTCATGGTCCTGGGGATGCTCCTGCTGTCCCGGCTCGGCGTCGGCACGCCGTTCTGGGAGGCGTCGGCGTACATGCTGGTGCTCGGCCTGGGCGTGGGCATGTGCATGCCGGTGACGATGGTGGTCGTGCAGAGCACCACCAGCTACGAGGACCTCGGCGTGGCCACGTCCGGCGTGAGCTTCCTGCGCACCCTGGGCAGCTCGTTCGGCGTGGCGGTCTTCGGCACGATCTACGCGGGCAACCTGCCCGACCACCTGGCCACCGCGATCCCGCCCGGCGTGGACCCGCGCGCGGCCACCGACGTCCACGCCCTGCACGCCCTGCCGGCCGAGCAGAAGGCCCCGATCGTCGCCGCCTACGCCGACACGCTGCACACGGTGTTCCTGTCCGCCGCGCCGGTGGCCGCGGTCGCGTTCCTGGTGGCCCTGTTCCTGCGGGAGGTGCCGCTGCGGGACACCGCGCGCGCCGCCGCGAACGAGGTGGGCGACAACTTCGCCGAGCCCCGGGCCTGGAACTCCGAGCGGGAGCTGGAGAAGCTGGTCGCCCTGATCGTCGCCAGGGAGCGCCGCGACCCCACGCCCGACGTCCTCACCGCCTCGGACGTCCCCCTGACCCACGCGCAGGCGTGGCTGGTGGTCAGGGTGTTCCGGCAGAGCGTCGACCGCGGCGCGGCCGACCTCGACCGCCTCGCCGACGAGACCGGCGTGCCGGCGGGCGTCTTCGAGCCGGTGGCCCGCCAGCTCCAGACCCGCGGCTACCTCACCGAGGGCGGCGGGCGCTACCGCTTCACCCCGCAGGGCACCGAGGTCTTCGCCCGGCTGGTGGACGCCTGGCGGCGCTGGCTGCTGGTCAAGCTGGAGGACTGGAACTGCGACGAGCCCGAGTTCGCCGGCGCGGTGGACCGCGTGGCGACGGAGCTGACCACCACGGGCCGCGCCCTGTCCACCAGGCGGCCGGCCGCCGTGTGACCGTTTCGCGCGTGAGGCCCTCGTCCTTGTGGGACAGTGCGCTGTCGCACTGTCGCACTGTCGCACTGTCGCACGGCAAGAGGCGCCGCCACCCATGTCTTCCACCACCGGCACGGAACTGACCGCCGACGAGGCCAGGGCGATCGCCGTCAACAGCGCCCGCCTGGACCGCGCCGACGACGACCCGGGCCGGGTGCTGCGCGAACTCGGCGTCGTCCAACTGGACTCGATCAACGCCTTGGCCCGCGCGCACCAGCTGACGCTGGCGACCAGGACCGCGGGCCTCACCGCGCGCCGGGTCGACGAGGCGCTGTGGCACGGGCCCGAGCCGATCGCCTTCGACTACCCGGCGCACGCCCTGGCGCTGCTGCCGCTGTCCGACTGGCCGCTGTGGGCCTTCCGCCGCCGCGCCACCCGACGGCGCCCCGACCACCCCGACGACGCCACCGCACGGGCGCTGCTGGACCACGTCGAGCGACGCGGTCCCCTGACGATGAAAGACCTCCGCGGCGACGGCGACACCGGCGACGGCTGGAACTGGGGCCCGACCAAGACCGCGGTCGAGCTCCTGGTCTGGTCCGGTGAGCTGGTCTGCGCCCGGCGCGCCAACCGGCAGCGCCTGTTCGACCTGCCGCACCGCGTGCTGCCCACCGAGCTGCTCACCGACGCGCTCGACGACCGGCGGTGCCAGGTCGAGCTGCTCAACCGCGCGGGGCGCGTCCTGGGCGTGGCCACCGCCGACGACCTCGGCGACTACATCCGCATCCCCAAGACCCTCGCCCGGCGGTTGCTGCCCGACACGGTCCTGAGGCCGGTCGACGTGCACGGCTGGGGCGCGCCGGCCTGGGCGCACCCCGACGCCCTCGACCGCACCCGGCCGCCCGACCGGGCCGCGTTCCTCGGCCCGTTCGACAACCTCGTCTGGCACCGGCCGCGCGTCGCCCGGCTGTTCGACTTCGCCCACGTGCTGGAGGCGTACAAACCGGCGGCCCGGCGCGTCCACGGCTACTACGCCTGCCCGCTGCTGATCGGCGCCCGGCTGGTCGGGCGCGCCGACCTCGCCCGACGCGGGCGGGTCCTGACCGTCCTGCGCCTGACCCTCGACGACCTGGCGCCCGGCACCGTCGACGGCTTCGCGCGGGCCTGCCACGACCTGGCACGCGTGGTCGGGTGCGAGGAGGTCGCCATCGCCCCGGACGCCACCCGCGACCACGTCCGGCGGACGCTGCTCCGCGGCCTGGCGACGCCCCGGGGAGGGCTCGTCGGCAGCACTTAGACGTCGTCGTCCAGTTCTCCCACCAGGTCGTCCAGCCGGTCCATCTCGGTGGTGCCGGCGGCGTAGAAGCGGATCGCCTCGACCAGCGCCTTGAGGCCGCCCGGGTAGTGCGCGCACGTCCGGACGACGCTCACCGTGTCGGGTCGGTCCGCGCCGTACCGGGGGATGGACGCGGCGAACGGCAGCTCGCGCAGCACCAGGTCGCGGCCCTCGCGGCTGTCGAAGCCGGTGGTCTTGAGCAGCACGGTCACCAGCGGGCCCAGTTCGGTCAGGGTGAGCGGGCGCGCGGGGGCCGGCGTCGGCCGGGCGGTCGGCCCGGTGGTCGGGTGGCCGTCGACCAGGCGCACCCACGCGGTGCCCCGGACCTCCTTGACCTCCACCGGCACCGGTCTGTAGTCGTCGGGGTGGGTGGCCGGGTCCTGGCGGACCACCGACTCGTAGAACGGGTCGGAGACGATCAGGAGCAGGGTCGCGGTGGAGTCGCGCAGCGCCTGCTTCGCGCCCGCCGCGTCGAGGATGCGGTGCACCAGGATCAGGCCGGGGCCGTTCTGGCCGCGCGCGTCGTAGAGCAGCTCGCCCGCGTGCAGCGCCATCCGCATCCGCATCCGCGCGCCCGCGACGTGCGCGGCGTTGTGGCGGCGCAGCTCGGCCGCCAGCCTGGACGGCAACTGGTCGGCCAGGACCGACTTCGGCACCTCCGGCGGCACGATCACCAGCAGGCTGTCGCCCGCGTCGTCGACGTCGTCCTCCGACCACGGCAGGCCGCACTCGGCGAAGGCATCGCGCAGCGCCCGGTACATGCCGTCGCGCAGCACGGAGCGGTCGTGGGTGGTGCGGGTCGGGTCGCCGTAGCTCTCGACGTCCACGACCACGAAGGACCGGTGGACCGCGGCTGACCCCATGTGACCTCCCGGTGCCTGTTGTAGCCCACACAGGGCACGTCGCGGCAGCCGTGCCACTCGAAATGACCAACGCGTGAGCGGCGTCGCGCCCCCGGTGGTCTGGGTTCGCCCGGTTTGGGTAAAGGAGGGAGGTGGACGGGTACGGATTCACGCTCGCGCTGGTCGCGGTGCTGGTGCTGCTCAACGCGGTGTTCGCCGGTTCGGAGATGGCCCTGATCTCGTTGCGCGAGGGCCAGTTGCGGGCGCTGGAGCGCGACGGCAAGGCCGGCGCGAAGACCCTCGTCCGGCTGGCGCGGGACCCGAACCGGTTCCTGGCCACCATCCAGATCGGCATCACCCTGGCCGGGTTCCTGGCCTCGGCGACGGCGGCGGTGTCGCTGGCCGCGCCGCTCGTGCCGCTGCTGTCGTTCCTGGGCACCGCGGCGAACCCGGTGGCCATCGCCCTGGTCACGGTCGTGCTGACGTTCCTGACCCTGGTGTTCGGCGAGCTGGCGCCCAAGCGGCTGGCCATGCAGTACGCGCTGCGGTGGGCGCTGCTGGTGGCCCGCCCGCTGCACCTGCTCTCCACGATCTCCCGCCCGGCCGTGTGGCTGCTGAGCACGTCCACGAACGTGGTGGTGCGCGTGTTCGGCGGCAAGCCCGACGCGGAGTCCGAGCAGATGTCCGCCGAGGAGCTGCGCGAGCTGGTGCACGCCCAGCGCGGCCTCAACGCCGAGCAGCGGATGATCATGACCGGCGCGCTGGAGATCGACGAGCGGCGGTTGCGCGAGGTCCTGGTGCCGCGCCGGTCGGTGGTCACGCTGGACTCCGACCTCGACGTGCCCGCCGCCCGCGCCGAGCTGGCCGCCTCCGGGCACTCCCGCGCCCCGGTCGCCCGCGGTGGGCACCTGGACGACGTGGTGGGCATCGTGCACCTGCGCGACCTGCTGCGCGACGACGCGAAGCTGGCCGACCTGGCCAGGCCGCCGGTGGTGTTCCCGGACTCGGTGAAGGTGTCCGACGCGCTGCGCCGGTTCAAGGCCGAGCGGGAGCAGATGGGCCTCGTGGTCGACGAGCACGGCGCGGTGGACGGCATCGTCACGCTGGAGGACCTGCTGGAGGAGATCGTCGGCGAGATCCTGGACGAGACCGACCGGGACGTGATGGCCGTGCGCAACGGCGCGGACGGGTCGCTGGTGCTGCCCGGGACCTTCCCCGTGCACGACCTGGGCGACATCGGCGTGGAGGTGCCCGACGCGCCACCCGGCGACTACGCCACCATCGCGGGCCTGGTGCTGGTGCTGCTCGGGCGCATCCCGGAGCGGCCCGGCGACCGGGTCGAGGTGTCCGGCTGGACCGTCGAGGTGCTGGCCGTGGAGCACCACGCCATCACGTCGGTGCGGTTGCGGCGCAAGGGCCGCGGGAGGGGACCCGCCCCGGAGGACGGGTCCCACGCCCAGCCCCGCGCCTAGCCCCGCGCCCGGGTCCGGTGCCCCGCGCCGGGGCCGGTGCCCCGCGCCCGGGTGCGACGCCCCGCGCCGGGTCCGACGCCCGCCGCCCGGTTCAGCGGCCCGCGGCGGCCACCCACGCCTCCAGCCCGGCGGCGTCGGACGGCAGGGCCGCGGACAGCACCCGGTTGCCCTCCTCGGTCACCACCACGTTCTCCTCCAGCCGCACGCCGATGCCGCGCAGCTCCGGCGGCACGGTCTCGTCGTTCGGGTGGAAGTACAGGCCCGGCTCCACGGCGAGGGCCATGCCGACCTCCAGCGTCCCGTCGTGGTACGCCTCGGCCCGCGAGTTGGCGCAGTCGTGCACGTCCAGGCCCAGGAAGTGCCCCACGCCGCAGGCGATGTAGCGGCGGTGGTGCTGGCCGTCGGGGTCCAGCGCCTCGTCCACCGACACCGGCAGCAGGCCCCAGTCGTCCAGCCCCTCGGCGAGCACCCGCATGGCCGCGCGGTGGAAGTCCCGGTACTCCGCGCCCGGCTTGACGGCGGCCAGCGCGGCCGCCGACGCGCGCTCGATCAACTCGTGCACCCGCCGCTGGGCGGGTGAGTAGGCGCCGGACACCGGCAGCGTCCGGGTGATGTCGGCGGTGTAGAGCGTGTCCAGCTCCACGCCGGCGTCCAGCAGCAGCACCGCGTCCTCCGGCACCGGGCCGTCGTTGCGGACCCAGTGCAGCACCGGCGCGTGCGGCCCGGCGGCCACGATCGAGGCGTAACCGGGGCCGTTGCCCGCGGTCCGCGCGCGCCGGTCGAACGTGCCCTGCAACCAGCGCTCGCCACCGCCCTTGACCGCGGCGCCCAGCTCGGCCGCGACGTCGGCGAAGCCCAGGACCGTGGCGTCCACGGCGGCCTGGAGCTGGCCGATCTCCCAGTCGTCCTTGACCCGCCGCAGCTCGGCCAGCGCGGTCCGCAGCCCGGCCGCGTGGTCCGCGCCCACGAGGGCGTCCAGCAGCGGGTCCACGCCCGTCGTCGCGTGCACGGCGGGCAGCCTGCCGCGCAGCGCCGAGGGCAGCTCGTGCAGCGGGCGGCACCGCACGCCCAGTGCCTCGGACCACTCGGCCAGGCCCGGCACGGGGCCGATCCACAGCTCGCCGTCGCGGGCGTTGGCGAAGAAGTCCGGCTCGTCGGGGCCCGCGGGCGGGCGCAGGAACAGCTCGGCCTCGTGCCCGCCGCCCACCGGGTGCATGACCAGCACGGCGCCCTCGGCGGAGCAGCCGGTCAGCCACGAGAAGTCGCTGTCGGGCCGGAACCCGTAGTCGGTGTCGTTGGACCGCACGGGCGACCAGCCGGCCGCCACGGCGATGCGCGCGCCGGGCAGCGCGGCGCTGAGCCGGGCGCGGTGCGCGGCGGCGGCGTCGGCGGCCCCGGGCGCGACGCGCGCGGCGCGGTCGGCCGGGCCCCAGCCGTGCCGGACGAACTCGCGGAACCCCGAGGCGTCGACGAGGTTGCTCGGATCGCGGCGGGCGGGTTTGGTCACGGGCGGCAGCCTTTCGGGTCGGGGCTCGGTAACCCGTCCGGTCCCGATCGGCGAACGGACGAGCACGGGCATGCTCTCATCGTCACCTGTTCACCCGGCCGGGTGCCTCCCCGCGGAAATGGCATCGCCGCACCGGACGATCCGGTAGGCAACAGCCGGGAGGTGTCCGCATGAAGCCCGAGGACGTGGTCGAACTGCGGGTCCACGGCGTGTCCGGCACACCGCCGGAGCACGTGCTGGGAGACCCGTTCCCCACCCCCGTGGCAGGGGACGACGTGGCCAGGTTCCTGCGGGCCGCCCGACCCGCCGCCACCCTGCCCGGCGAGCGGCCGGCGCGGGAGCGGGTGGTCGAGGCGTTCCACTGGGGCCGGTTCACCTCGGGCGGCGCGAACCGGGCGCTGTGGCTGCTGATGGCCCCGTTCGCCGTGCTCAACCTCGCCCGGTACGCCCTGCTGGGTCCCGGCCGGTTCGCCGAGGCGGTGCTCCGGCTGCTCGGCCTGGTGCTGACCTGCATGTTCGTCACGACCGTCGGCTACGTGTCGCTGGAGCTGCTGGTGCGGCAGTGCGCGGCCGACGCGGCGTGCCGGGCCGAGCACACCTGGCTCGGCTCCTTCGCCGACTGGCCGTTCGGGGCGGTGCTGCTGCTCGGGACGGCCCCGCCGGCGCTGGTGGTCGCGGTGCTGTGGTGGTTCGGCAGGCAGACCTTCCTCTACGAGCCGCGCGGCACGCACCACCGGTGGGAGACCCACGCCGGCAGCCTCGGCGACTACGCGTTCTGGCACACCTCGCCGCGCACGCCCGTGCTGCGCGACGCGCACGTGTCGGCGTCCTGCGTGGTGCTGGGCGTGCTGCACGCGGGCGCGCTGCGGACCGCCCTGCCCGACGGCGCGCTGTCGTGGTCGGTGATCGGCCTGGGCCTGCCGCTGCTGGCGTGGGCGGTCGGCTGCGTGATCACCTCCCCGGACCGGCGCGAGGTCAACACGAGGCCGCTCAAGTGGGCGGCGGCGGTGTACCTGCTGCTCACGGCCGGGTTGTCGACCGCGTTCCTGTGGCGCCTGCCCACCGACCCCGCGCCGCGGCTGGCCGGTTTCGAGGCGGTGACCAACGTGCTGGCCGCGCTGGCGATGCTGCTGCTGGTGGCGCTGTTCGCGGCGTGCGCGCGGATGCGGCGCTCCCGGCGCGGCGCCGAGCTGCTGGCGGTCGACGCCCGGTTCCGGCCGATGTGGCACGGGTACGGCGCGGTGGTGGTCGCGGCGCTCGCGACCACGCTGGCGGTCGGGTTCAGCGGCGGGCTGGCCTACCGGGTGGTCCAGTGGCTGGGCGTCCCGGCGCCCACCGGGCGGTCCGGGCTGGAGCTGAGCACGAGCTACCTGTTCGGGGCGGGGCTGTGGGGCGTGCTGGCGATCGGCTTCGCGCTGCTGCTGGGCCCGGTCGTGGCGGCCATGGTGCGGCAGGCGTCCAGCGCGTTCCTGCTCGCGGCCGGGTCCGCGCTGGCCGGCGCCGCGGTCGTGCTGAGGTGGGCGTCCACGCCCGACTGGGTGTTCTGGGCCCTCCTGGCCGGCGCGGGCGCGCTGTACGCGGTGGGCGTGTGGTCGGGCGTGCACCACGCGGTGGGCGAGGACGTCCGCGCCGACGTGTGCGAGGACTACCCGGGCCCGCCCACCAGGCCCGGCATCGCCAAGGTCGTGCTGAGCAGGCGCCTCGCCTCGGCCAAGTACCGCTACCACTGGGTGCTCGGCGCGCTGGCCGTGCTGGGCGGGGTGCTGGTGGTGGCGAGCGGCGCGATCGCGCTGGCGCGGCTGGTGGTCCCGGGCTGGCGGGCCACCCCGCCGCCCGGACTGGCCGACTGGCTGTCGTCGGAGCCGGCGCACGAGCTGGGCGGGCTGGGCAGCCTCGTGGTGTCCGGGTTCGTGCTGGTGCTGCTGGTGCTGGGGCTCAGGTCGTGGCAGAGCGGCAGGATGCGCACGGCCGTCGGCGTGGTGTGGGACCTGGTGGCGTTCTGGCCGCGCGCGGCCCACCCCATCTGCCCGCCGCCGTACGGCGGGCGGGCCACGATCGAGCTGACCTCGCGGGCGGTGCGGCTGGCCGGGCACCACGGCGCCGGGGCGGTGGTGCTGTCCGGGCACAGCCAGGGCAGCGTGGTGTGCTTCGCCGCGCTGGCGCTGCTGCGGCGCGAGGCCGAGCGGCCCGACCCCGCCGACGGGCAGCGCTACATCGGTCAGGCGGAGGCGGCGGAGGCGTTGCGCCGGGTCGGCCTGGTGACCTACGGCTCGCAGTTGCAGTGGGCCTACTCGCGGCTGTTCCCGCACTACCTGGGGCACGCCGAGCTGTGCTCGCTGCACGCGGAGCTGGAGGGCCGGTGGTGGAACGTGCACCGGTTGACCGACCCGCTGGGCGGGCCGGTGGAGGCCTGGGAGGCCACCGAGGACGAGCGGGTGTGCGCGGGGGACAAGCTGTGGGGCGTGCGGTGCGGGTACGACGTGCGGTTGCGCGACCCGGAGTTCCTCGACCCCGACCCGGACATGGTGGCCTCGCCGTTGCGCGGGCACGGCGACTACTACCGGGACCCGGTGTTCGACGAGGTGGTGGCGCGGGTGGCGGAAGCCGTCGTGGAGCGGCGCGAGGCCGAGGTGCTGGAGGAGCTCGACCCCCACGCCTTCCCCCGCCCGCGGGGCTAGCCGGTCGGCGCGGGGCGGTGGACCTCTCGGTCGCCCCCTCGTTCGCCACCGACGGGCGTTCGGGCCCGTTGGTCGTGATGCGGTGTGACGGGCACCTCGCCGAGCGGTCAGGGGGGCGGTGCCCTCGGGGCGCGACCGCGGCGCGGGGTAGGTTGCGCGGGTAGTCCACCACCCCGGGAAGACCAGATGATCGAAGTCCTCGCGACCGCGTTGGTGGTCGTGGCGCTCGTCGCGGCCCTGTGGTCGCTCGTCCTGGCCGCCGCCAACCGGCCGATCACGCTCGCCACCAAGCCCACCCTCGGCCTGGCCGGCGTCGTCGTGCTGCTGGAGGTCGGCCTGCTGGCGCAGCTCGTCGCGGGCGTCGTCAACGTGGTCGGCACCGACCGGGAGCTCGACACGCCCACCTTCGTCGGCTACCTGGTCGGCGTCGCGGTGGTGCTGCCGCTGGGCGCGTTCTGGGCCCTGGCCGAGCGGTCGCGGTGGGGCGCCGGGGTGCTGGCCGTCGCCTGCCTGAGCGTGCCGGTGATGGTGCTGCGGCTCAACCAGCTGTGGGCCGGCCATGGGTGACGCGCTGAAGGAGACCACGCGGTCGGGTCCGGGCCGGATGCTGATCGCCGTCTACGGGATCTTCGCGCTGGCCGCCACCGCCCGGTCGGCCGTGCAGCTGGCCTCGCGCTTCGACCAGGCGCCGCTGGCCTACCTGCTGTCGGCGTTCGCGGCCGTGGTCTACGTGGTGGCGACCGCCGCGCTGGCCGGCGCGGTGCCCAGGCGGCTCGCCTACCTCGCCTGCGGGGTCGAGCTGGCCGGGGTGCTGCTGGTCGGCGCGGCGAGCCTGGTGTTCCCGGGGGCGTTCCCGGACGCCACGGTGTGGTCCGGTTTCGGCAGCGGCTACCTGTTCGTCCCGCTCGTGCTGCCGGTGCTGGGCCTGCTGTGGCTTCGGCACACCGACAGGACGCGCTGAACCGATCCGGGGTCGGGTGCGTAATGCTTGCGGCGGACGGGGGCCGGACCTCGTCCGCGGGTCCGCGGCGATGCCGAATCGACCTCGGGTGTCTGGCAGGGCACACCGTCGCGGACGTGGAGGCCGGGAACGTGACCACGTTCCCGGCCTCCGTGATGAAGATCACCCGTTCGTGTGACCGATTGGGCAACGGTGATCACCGCAGGTCACGACGATGAGGGCGTCGCGACGCTGAGCCCGTTCTCAGCAGGGGTGTGCGAGCGTTCGCGCACCGACCCGCGAACCGCGCGCGACGTGGCGCTTGCCGGTCCGCCCACCAAGGAGATGCCCAAGATGTCCGTGCTGGCTCGGCTCAGCCTGGCCAACCGAGGTCTCGTCGGGCTGCTCAGCCTCGTCGTCATCGGTTTCGGCGTGCTGACGCTGCCCTCGATCAAGCAGCAGCTGTTCCCCTCCATCGAGCTGCCCGCGGCGGTGGTGATCGCCCCGTACCCGGGCGCGTCGCCCGACCTGGTGGACAGCCAGGTCGCGGAGCCGATCCAGGCCGCCGTGCGCGGCGTCGACGGCGTCGAGGAGGTGTTCACCCGCTCGCAGGAGAGCTCCGCCACCGTCCAGGTGATGTTCACCTACGGCACGGACATCGACGCCGCCGTCACGCAGATGCAGCAGGCGGTCAACCGGCTCGGGCCGCGCCTGCCCGAGGGCATCGAGCCCACCGTCGCGCAGGGCGGCACCGACGACATCCCGGTCGTCGCGCTCGCCGCGACCTCCGGCGACGACGACATCGCCACCGCCGCGCGGCTGCGCGCCGAGGTCGTGCCCGAGCTGGAGGCCATCCCCGGCGTCCGCGAGGCCGCCGTCAGCGGCGAGCGCGAGCGCGAGATCACCGTCACCGTCGACTACGCCCGCCTGGGCGCCGCGCGCGTCGACCCGCAGGCCCTGACCGCCGCCCTCACCACCGCCGGCGCCGCGGTGCCCGCGGGCACCGTGCCCGACGCGGACAAGACGCTGACCGTCCAGGTCGGCGGCCCCGTCACCTCCGTGGACGACCTGCGCGCCCTGCCCCTCACCTCGCCCGCCGGCCCGGTCCGGCTCGGCGACGTGGCGCGGGTGGAGTCCGCGCCCGCCGCCGCGAGCGTGCTGACCCGCACCGACGGCGAACCCACCCTCGGCGTCACCGTCACCATGAACGCCGACGGCAACGCGGTCGAGATCTCCCGTGCCGTGCGCGACCGGCTCGACGAGCTGGGCGAGGCCGCCGACTCGCGGCTCACCGTCGCCTTCGACCAGGGCCCGGAGGTGGAGAAGGCGATCAGCGGCCTGACCACCGAGGGCCTGCTGGGTCTGCTGTTCGCGGTCGTGGTGATCCTGCTGTTCCTGCTGTCGGTGCGGTCCACCCTGGTCACGGCGGTGTCCATCCCGCTGTCCGTGGTGGTCGCGCTGATCGCCCTCTACACCGGCGACCTGTCGCTGAACCTGCTCACCCTCGGCGCGCTGACCATCGCGGTCGGCCGCGTGGTGGACGACTCGATCGTGGTGCTGGAGAACATCAAGCGCCACCTCGGCTACGGCGAGGAGAAGCAGCGCGCCGTGCTCGACGGCACGCGCGAGGTGGCGGGCGCGGTGACCGCGTCCACGCTCACCACGGTCGCGGTGTTCCTGCCGATCGCGTTCGTCGGCGGCATCGCGGGCGAGCTGTTCGGGCCGTTCTCCGTCACCGTCACCGTGGCGCTGCTGGCCTCGCTGCTGGTGTCGCTGACGATCGTGCCCGTGCTCGCGTACTGGTTCCTCAAGCGCCCGGCCGTGCCGGAGGACCCGGAGGCCGCCGAGCGGGCCCGGCAGCAGGCGCTGGACAAAGAGCGGCGCAGCCCGCTCCAGCGCGCCTACGTGCCGGTGCTGAAGTTCGCCACCACCCGCCGCTGGGTGACGCTGGTGATCGCGGTGTTCATCTTCGGCGGCACCCTCGGCCTGGCCGGGTCGCTGGAGACCAACTTCATCGACAACTCCGGCGGCACCGCGCTCCAGGGCAGCCAGAAGCTGCCGCCCGGCACCAGCCTGTCCGCCCGCGACGAGGCCGCCCGCAAGCTGGAGGGCGTGCTCGCCGAGACCGAGGAGGTCGAGACCTACCAGGTCACCGTCGGCACGGACAACAGCCTGGCCGCGTTCGGGTTCGGCGGCAGCGGCGACACGTCGGTCAACGCCACCGTCCGCGAGGGCACCGACCTGGAGGCGTTGCAGGACCGGCTCACCGAGCGGCTGGCGGGTGTGCCGGGCACCGGCGAGGTCACCTTCGGCGCGGCCGCCGCCGGGTTCGGCTCGGACAGCATCGACGTGCTCGTCACCGCGCCCGACGCGGAGACCCTGCGCGCCGCGGCCGACCGCGTGCGGGAGACCGTCTCGGGCGTCCCCGGCGTGGGCGAGGTGACCAACGACCTGGGCGTCAGCGCGCCTCGCGTGCAGGTGACCGTCAACCAGGACGCGGCGGCCGCGCGCGGGCTGACCAGCCAGACCATCGGCCAGTTCGCGGCGCAGGCGCTGCGCGGCGTGCCGGTGGCCGAGCTGCCCGTCGACGGGCGGCCGCAGCAGGTCGTGCTGCGCACCGGCACCGCGCCGGGCGACGTGGACGCGCTGCGCGCCCTGCCGCTGCCCGGCGGCGTCACGCTCGGCCAGGTCGCCGACGTGGCCGTGGTGGACGGTCCGGTGCAGGTCCGGCGCACCGACGGCGCGCGCAGCACCACCGTGTCGGCCAAGGCCACCGGCTCGGACCTGGGCGCGGTGACCGCCGACCTGACCGCGCGGCTGGAGGGCCTCGACCTGCCCGCCGGCGCGTCCTACGAGATCGGCGGCGTGAGCGCCGACCAGGCCGAGACGTTCGCCGACCTGGGCCTGGCCATGCTCGCGGCCATCGCGATCGTGTTCCTGATCATGGTGGCCACGTTCCGCAGCCTGGTGCAGCCGCTGATCCTGCTGGTGTCGATCCCGTTCGCGGCGACCGGCGCGATCGGCCTGCTGCTGCTCACCGGCACCCCGCTCGGCCTGCCGGCGCTGATCGGCATGCTGATGCTCGTCGGCATCGTGGTGACCAACGCGATCGTGCTGATCGACCTGGTCAACCAGTACCGGCGGGACGGGATGCCGGTGCGCGAGGCGGTGGTCGAGGGCGGTCGGCGGCGGCTGCGGCCCATCCTGATGACCGCCGCGGCCACGATCTTCGCGCTGCTGCCGATGGCGCTGGGCATCACCGGCGAGGGCGCGTTCATCGGCAAGCCGCTGGCGATCGTGGTGATCGGCGGCCTGATCAGCTCCACGCTGCTGACGCTCGTGCTGGTGCCGACGCTGTACTCCATGGTCGAGGGCCGCAGGGAGCGCAAGGCGGCCGAGCGGGCGGAGCCGCGGGTCGAGGAGCGCGAGCCGGTCTCGGTCTGAGGTCGTTCGGGCGTCGGGGCCCCGTCCGGGAAACCGGGCGGGGCCCTTCGCCGTGGAGGACGGCTCACCCGGGCAGCGCGGCGGCCCAGGCGCGGACCGCCGCGACGTGGTCCGCACCCAGGCCGCGGCGGGGATCGACGTGGCACAGCAGGGTCGGCGCGTCCCCGCGCGCCCGGAGGAAGCGATCGCGGGCCGCGCGGTGGGCCACCTCGTCCAGCTCGTCGTCGAACCAGGCGAGCGGGCGGTCCCCGGCGAACTCCGCGACGGCCGACCACTTCCACGAGCCACCGGGCAGCCAGCCGCGCTCCGGGTCGAGGTCGCGCGCCCCGAACTCGACCACCGGCAACTCCGGCACCCCGATCGAAGGGGCGACGAGCCGGTTGGCCTCGCCCTGCCACGTCGTCGCCCACACCAGGTCCAGGCCGGTGTCGGCGGCGAGGTCGCGCAGCAGCGCGCCGTGGCCGGGGTGCAGCCACACCCGCAGGCCCTTGCGCTTGCGCGCGTCGCGCCCGGTCAGCCAGGCGCCCTTCGCGGTGAGGCGGAAGGTCTGGTAGCCCTCGGGGCGGCGTTCCCGCCGGGCCGCGTAGGGGTTGAGGGGCCCGTCGACGTCGAGCAGCAGGATCCCTCGTGCCACGGCCCCTCCTCGCGCTCCGCGGGTGATCGGGAGCAGCATCCACCGGTCGAAGGGGGCGCGGAAGCGATTTACCGGCCGGGAAACCGGGTGAGGACCGTCGCCGCGGCAGGCAGGATGTGGGCGTGGTCAGGCTGATCCCGGTGCTGGAGCGCTCCTTCGCGGACTGCCCCTTCTGGCCGGCGGAAGGGGACGGGTTCCACCTGGTCGTGCCGCGCCGGCCCTCGTCCGGGCAGGTCGGTGCGCTGGTGTGGGCGCTGGTCACGTGGGCCGCCACCGACGACGACGGCGAGGTGGTCGCGGGCGACGCGGCCGAGGCCGTGGCGCGGTGCCTGGCGGTGGAGGGGGAGGACGACTTCGCCGCCGGCGGCTTGCGGGTCGTCGCGGGCGACCTCGTGCTGGACCCCGGGTGCTGCGTCGGGCTGGACGAGTGGCGCGGGTGGCTGGAGGTCGCGGCCGGTGGCCAGGCCGACCTCGGGCACGACCCGGCCGTGTGGGTCGAGCACCGCGGCCAGGTGGTCCACCTGTCCTGGTGCCACGACGACGACCGGCCCACCGGGGTCGGGCTGGACGTCCCCCGCGCAGACCTGCGGGCGCTGCTTGGCGAGGTCCGCGCGGACCTGCTCGGCTTTTTGGCCGCCCTCGACCCGTGGGCGCGGCGGGCCGTGCCCGGCCTGGCCGACCGGCTCGTCGCCCACGTCGACCGCCGGCTGGCGATCGGCGCGCCGCTCTAGACCTCCGGGTCGTAGGCCAGGTTCGGGCGCAGCCAGCGCTCGACCTCGGCCACCGGCGCGCCCCGGCGGCGGGCGTAGTCCTCGACCTGGTCGCGCCCGATCCGGCCGACCGTGAAGTACCGCGAGTCCGGGTGCGCGAAGATCAAGCCGCTCACGCTCGCCGCCGGCGTCATGGCGAACGAGTCGGTCAGCGAGGTCCCCAGCTCCTCGGCCCCCAGCAGCGCGAACAGCTCCCGCTTCTCGCTGTGGTCCGGGCTGGCCGGGTAGCCGAACGCGGGCCGGATGCCGCGGAACCGCTCCGCGTGCAGGTCCTCCAGCGCCGGGTCGGCGTCCGGCTCGAACCACTCGCGCCGGGCCGTCAGGTGCACGTGCTCGGCGAACGCCTCGGCCAGCCGGTCGGCCAGCGCCTTGACCATGATCGACCGGTAGTCGTCGTACTCGGCCTCGTACGTCGCCGCCAGCTCCTCCGCGCCGTGGATCGACACGGCGAACCCGCCGAGGAAGTCGCCCTCGGGCGCCACGTAGTCGGCCAGGCAGCGGTTGGGCCGGCTCTGCGGCTTGCGCGTCTGCTGGCGCAGCATCGGCAACCGGACGCCGTCCACCACGACGTCGTCGCCCTCGGAGTGCGCGGGCCAGAAGCCGTACACGCCCCGCGCGCGCAGCGACCCGTCCGCGACGATCTTGTCCAGCATCGCGTTGGCGTCGTCGAACAGCTCCCGCGCGGCCGGGTTCTCCAGGACCTTCGGGTACTTGCCCTTCAGCTCCCAGGCCAGGAAGAAGAACGTCCAGTCGATCATCCCGCGCAGCTCGGCCAGGCTCGGCTCGACCACGCGCACCCCGGTGAACGCGGGCGTCGGCAGCGCGTCGAACGACACGTCCTCGGCGTTGGCGCGGGCCTGCTCGACGGTCAGCAGGGGCGTGCTGTGCCGGTTCTCGTGCTCCTCGCGCAGCCGCTGCTGCTCGACCCGGTTGGCCTCGGCCAGCTCCTCGGCCCGGTCGCGGTCCAGCAGCGCCGACACCACGCCGGTCACGCGCGACGCGTCGAGCACGTGCACTGTGGGCTCGTCGTAGACGGGGGCGATGCGGACCGCGGTGTGCTGCCGGGACGTGGTCGCGCCGCCGATCAGCAGCGGCAGCTTCAACCCGCGCCGCTGCATCTCCGCCGCCACCGACACCATCTCGTCCAGCGACGGCGTGATCAGGCCGGACAGGCCGACCACGTCCGCGCCCTCGATCACCGCGGTGTCGAGGATCTTCGCCGCGGGCACCATCACGCCCAGGTCGACGACCTCGTAGTTGTTGCAGCCCAGCACCACGCCGACGATGTTCTTGCCGATGTCGTGCACGTCGCCCTTGACCGTGGCCAGCACCACCTTGCCGTTGCCGCGCGGCGCGCCCGTGGAGTTCCCCTCGGCGTCCTTCTCCGCGTCCATGAACGGCTCCAGGTGCGCGACCGCGCGCTTCATCACGCGCGCGCTCTTCACCACCTGCGGCAGGAACATCCGGCCCGAGCCGAACAGGTCGCCGACGACCTTCATGCCGTCCATCAGCGGGCCCTCGATGACGTCCAGCGGGCGCTTCGCCTGGAGGCGGGCCTCCTCGGTGTCGGCCTCGATGTAGTCGACGATGCCGTGCACCAGGGCGTGCTCCAGGCGCTGCGCCACCGGGCCCTCGCGCCACGACAGGTCCACGGTGCGCTTG
Organism: Actinosynnema sp. NPDC059797; assembly: GCF_042732085.1. Classification (NCBI taxonomy): domain Bacteria; kingdom Bacillati; phylum Actinomycetota; class Actinomycetes; order Pseudonocardiales; family Pseudonocardiaceae; genus Actinosynnema; species Actinosynnema sp. NPDC059797. Next base: position 33,191 of record NZ_JBHWIE010000028.1, on the reverse strand, counting down.
GTGCCCTTGCCCGCCACGGTCTCGGCGAACGACACCAGCCGGTCGGTGGCGTCCGGGCGGCGGTCGAACAGCACGTCCTCGACCAGCTCCAGCAGGTCGGGCGGGATGTCCTGGTAGACCGCGAGCTGCCCGGCGTTGACGATGCCCATGTCCAGGCCCGCGCGCACGCCGTGGAACAGGAACGCCGAGTGCATGGCCTCGCGCACGGTGTCGTTGCCGCGGAAGGAGAACGACAGGTTCGAGATGCCGCCGCTGACCCGCGCGCCCGGACAGCGCCGCTTGATCAGCGGGATCGCGTCGAGGAACGCCTTGGCGTAGCCGTTGTGCTCGGCGATGCCGGTGGCGACCGCCAGCACGTTCGGGTCGAAGATGATGTCCTCGGCGGGGAAGCCGGCCTCTCGCGTGAGCAGGTCGTAGGCGCGGCCGCAGATCTCCACCTTGCGCTCGGTGGTGTCGGCCTGGCCCTTCTCGTCGAACGCCATCACCACCACGCCCGCGCCGAAGTCGCGGATGCGGCGGGCCTGGGCGAGGAACGGCTCCTCGCCCTCCTTGAGGCTGATCGAGTTGACCACGCCCTTGCCCTGCACGCACTTCAGCCCGGCTTCCAGCACGCTCCACCGGGAGCTGTCGACCATCACCGGCACGCGGGCGATCTCGGGTTCGGTGGCGATCAGGTTGAGGAACGTGGTCATCGCCCGCTCGCTGTCGAGCAGGTCGGCGTCCATGTTGACGTCCAGCAGGTTCGCGCCGCCGCGCACCTGCTCCAGCGCCACGGCCACCGCGCCCTGGTGGTCGTCGGCCTCGATCAGCCTGCGGAACTTCGCCGAGCCCGTCACGTTGGTGCGCTCGCCGATCATCACGAAACCGGTGTCCGGCCCGATCTCGAACGGCTCCAGGCCGCTGAACCGGGTCCGGTCCTCGACCCGGGGCACCGCGCGCGGCGTCGCGCCCCGGACGGCGTCCGCGATGCGCTCGACGTGCTCCGGGGTGGTGCCGCAGCACCCGCCGACGATGTTGACCACGCCCTCCTCGACGAAGCCGCGCAGCAGGTCGGCGGTCTCGTCCGGGGTCTGGTCGTAGCCGCCGAAGGCGTTGGGCAGGCCCGCGTTCGGGTGGCTGGCGGTGTAGGTGCCGGCGAGGCGGGCCAGCTCGACGACGTGTGGCCGCATCTCGGTCGCGCCCAGCGAGCAGTTCACGCCCACGACCAGCGGGTCCGCGTGGGCGATGGAGTTCCAGAACGCCTCGACGGTCTGCCCGGACAGCGTGCGGCCGCTCAGGTCGACGATGGTGACCGAGATCCACAGCGGCAGGTGCGGCGCGACCTCGCGCGCGGCGGCGACGGCGGCCTTGGCGTTGAGCGTGTCGAAGATCGTCTCGATGAGCAGCAGGTCCACGCCGCCCTCGGCGAGCGCGCCGATCTGCTCGGCGTAGGCGGCCTGGACCCGGTCGAAGTCGACGGTGCGGTAGGCCGGGTCGTCGACGCGCGGCGACAGCGAGAGGGTGACGTTGAGCGGGCCGACGGAGCCGGCGACGAACCGGCCGCCCACCTCGTCGGCGGCCTGGCGGGCTAGCTGGGCGCCGCGGAGGTTCATGTCGCGGACGTGGCGCTCCAGGCCGTAGTCGGCCTGGGCGATGCTCGTCGCGGTGAAGGTGTTGGTGGTGGTGATGTCCGCGCCCGCGGCCAGGTACCGGCGGTGCACGTCGAGGATGACGTCCGGGCGGGTGAGGTTGAGCAGGTCGGGGTCGCCGGTGACGTCGTGCGGGTGGTCGCCGATCAGGTCGCCCCGGTAGTCGGCGGGGGAGAGGCCCGCGGACTGGAGCATCGTGCCCCAGGCGCCATCGAGCACGGCGACGCGCTGGTCCAGCAGCTCCCGCAGGGTGTTTTCCGACACGCAAGCCTCCCGTGTGATCTCTGGGAGGCGCCCTTTCGTGGTTGCTCGCGACCGAGCGTGGCGGGTTCGTTCACCCGTTGCAGCGCCTCTCGACCGCACGTGCGATGGTAGCGCCATCCGCGATTACGGACACCTCCTCCCACTTCCTGGGACACCCTGGCGCAGCCAGCCGAGTTGCACTAGCCCAGCCGGGTTGCACTAAGTGCGAGACCGCCAAATCGCACTAAGTACAAGCCCAGCGCGCGCAGCCACTTACCGCAGCGCCTAGGTTCAGTCGGGTGAGTTGCACTAAGTGCGATGCCGCCGAGTCGCACTGAGCGCGAGAGACTGCCGAGCTGCACTAAGTGCGAGAAGTGACCGAATTGCACTAAGTGTGAGCCTGAAGCGCGACAACTACTCCTGTTCTTGGGAAGCCTTGGCCCGACCTGTCGAGTTGCCCGAACTGCTCCCGGAAGTCCTTGGCCCAACCGATTGAGTTGTACTAAGTGCGAGAGCGGCGAGCTGCACTAAGTTCGAGGTCGGAGCGTGATGATCACTTCCAGGGTGCGGGGGCCGTGGACGCCCTCGACGCGCTCCAGCTCGATGTCGCTGGTCGCGGACGGGCCGCTGATCCACGTCTGGGTGTCGACGCCGGCCAGGGCGGCCACCGCGTCGGGCACGCCGGCCACGACCTGGTCGGCGCGGACCACCACCAGGTGGTAGTCGGGCACGAGGGTCAGGGCGCGGGGACCCTGGTCGGCGGCGGCGTGGTCCAGGACGATCGTGCCGGTCTCGGCGATGGCGACGTGGCACGCGGTGAGCACGGCGTCGGCGCGCTCCAGGGTCTCCACGTCCACCGGCGTCCGAGTGGCGCCGGGCGCCCAGTCCGCGGGCACCCCGGGCGCGGCCACGACCAGGTCCGCGCCACGTTCGCGCAGGGCGGCGGCCAGAGCACCGACCAGGTCTTCGGCGGGCACCACGCGCACGCGGGCCCGGTAATCCCGCAGGCGCTCGGCGAACAGCTCGACGTCACCCGGGCCCCGCGAGCCCGCCACCCGGTAGTCGCGGCGCACCGGACCCGCCCCGATCCCCTTGGCCCGCCGGACCCGGGCCAGCACCTCGTCACGCGCGCTCATCGGTCCTCCCACCAGTCGCGGAACGTCTGCGCCGGCGGCTGCGGCAGGTCCCGCGCCTTCGACCACCCCGGCAACGGCACGTGCCTGCTCGCCACCCGCCCGAACCGCCCCAGCCGCGCGAACCGCCGCCACCGCCGCGCGTCCGACATCACCCACGCCAGGGCCCGCATCGCGGTCGACTCGGGAGTGGCGCGCTTGGCCTCGACCACCCTGTTCCGCAGGTGCACCAGCATCGAGGGTATGTCGATCTCCACCGGGCAGACGTCGTAGCACACACCGCACAGCGACGACGCGAACGGCAGCGTCGGGTTCCGCTCCACACCGGTCAGCTGCGGCGACAGCACCGCGCCGATCGGACCGGGGTAGGTCGAGCCGTACGCGTGGCCGCCGGTGCGCTCGTACACCGGGCACGAGTTCAGGCACGCCGAGCAGCGGATGCACCGCAGCGCGGCCCGCCCGTCGGGGTCGGCGAGCGTGGCCGTGCGGCCGTTGTCCACCAGCACCACGTGGCTCGTCTGCCCCTCGGTCGGCCCGGTCCACACCGACGTGTAAGGGTTCATCCGCTCGCCCGTGGACGACCGGGGCAGCAACTGGAGGAACACCTCCAGGTCCCGCCACGAGGGCAGCAGCTTCTCGATGCCGACCACGCTGATCAGCGTGCGCGGCAGCGTCAGGCACATCCGGCCGTTGCCCTCGGACTCGACCACCACCAGCGACCCGGTCTCCGCGATGCCGAAGTTCGCGCCGGAGATCGCCACGTCCACGGTCAGGAACTTCCGCCGCAGGTGCGCGCGGGCCGCCTCGGCGAGCGCGCGCGGGTCGGCGGTCAGGTCCGGGTCCACGCCGGGCATCTCGCGCAGGAAGATCTCCCGGATCTCCGCCCGGCCGCGGTGGATCGCGGGCACGAGGATGTGGCTCGGCCGGTCGTGTCCCAATTGGACGATCAGCTCAGCCAGGTCGGTCTCGACGGCGTGCACGCCCACTTCCGCCAGCGCCTCGTTGAGGCCGATCTCGGCGGTCGCCATGGACTTGACCTTGATCACCTCGCGGGTGCCGGTCGCGGTGACGAGGTCGGTGACGATCCGGTTGGCCTCGTCGGCGTCGCGCGCCCAGTGCACGTGCGTGCCGCGCGCGGTCAGCGCCTCCTCGAACCGCACCAGGTGCTCGTCGAGGTTGGCCAGCACCTCGTCCTTGATCGCCGCGCCCGCCGCGCGCAGCTCGGCCCAGTCCGGCAGCTCGCCCACGACGTTCGCGCGCTTGGCGCGGATCGTGGTGGTGGCCTTGGCGAGGTTGCGGCGCAGCTGCGCGTTGCCGAGCGCCTCGCGGGCGGCCTCGGGGAACGGCGCGCCGGTCAGGTTGCCGCGACCGGCGGGCATGCCCAGGAACGTGCTCATCGCGTGTGCTCCAGGATCTGGGCGAGGTGCAGCGGGCGGACGCCGCTGCGCAGCCGGCTCAGGCCGCCGCCGATGTGCATCAGGCACGACGAGTCGCCGGCGGTGAGGACGCCGGCGCGGGTGCCGATGACGTTGCTCATCTTGTCGGCCAGCATGGCGGTGGAGGTGTCGGCGTTCTTCAGCGCGAACGTGCCGCCGAAGCCGCAGCACGTCTCGGCGCCGGGCAGCTCGACCAGATCGATGCCCTCCACGGCCCGCAACAGCCGCAGCGGGCGGTCCTGGACCTTCAGCACGCGCAGCGAGTGGCACGTGGGGTGGTAGGTGACGCGGTGCGGGAAGTACGCGCCGACGTCCGTGACGCCCAGCACGTCCACCAGGAACTCGGACAGCTCGTAGGTGCGCCTCGCGGTGTCCTCGGCGGCCTCGGCGAGTCGCGCGTCGCCGTGCTCGCGGGCGACCGCGGCGTGCTGGTGGCGCACCGAGCCGGCGCACGACCCGGACGGCGCGACGACCACGTCCGCGTGCTCGAAGGCCTTCACGTGGTTGCGCACGATCGGCAGGGCCTGGGCCGCGTAGCCGGTGTTGATGTGCATCTGGCCGCAGCACGCCTGGGCCGGCGGCACGACCACCTCGTGGCCGAGCCGTTCCAGCAGCCGGACGGTGGCCTTGCCGACGTCCGGGAAGAGGCCGTCGACCAGGCACGTGACGAACAGGGCGACTCTCACGCCACGGGAGTCTAGGCTCTGTGGTCAGACCACACCAGGCTGTGGTCTGACCACAGGGAGGGGGTGCGGTGTCCGGGTACGACGCGGTGCTGCGGCACGTGGAGTCGGAGCTGACCGCGGGCAGGCTCGGCGTCGGGCAGCAGCTCCCCGCGGAGCGGCGGCTGGCCGAGGGGCTGGGCGTCAGCCGGGCGACCGTGCGCGAGGCGATCCGGGTGCTCCAGGCGATGGGCGTGGTCCGCAGCGGCGTGGGGTCCGGGCCCGACGCGGGGACGACGGTGATCGCGGACCCGGCGGGCGGGATCGGGGCCGCGCTGCGGCTGCACCTGGCCACGCGCCGGTTGCCGATGGCGGACCTGGTGGACACGCGGGTGATGATCGAGAGCCACGCGGTGCGCGCCGCGGCGGCCACGCCCGACCACCCCGAGCTGGCGCGCGCCGCCGAGCTGCTGGTGCGCATGGACGCGCCCGACCTGGGCGCGGACGCGTTCCACCAGCTCGACGCGGACTTCCACGTGGCGCTCACGGCGGCGGCGGGCAACGCCGTGAACACCGCCGTGATGGCGGCCCTGCGCGACGCGATCCACCGGACGGTGCTGGACGCCGTGCAGGCCCTGCCGGACTGGTCGCGCACGGCCGTGCGGTTGCGCCGCGAGCACCGGGGGATCCTGCGCGCCCTGAGGGCGGGTGACGCCGAGCTGGCGGCGGCCCGCGTGACCCGCCACGTCCAGGGGTTCCACCGGGAGTGGGCCCGGCACGCCGGGTCCTCGGGCTGACCTGAACGTGCAACTCGGTGGTCCTGGGCGTACGACTCGCGGGGTCTGAACGTACGACTCGCGGGGGTTGGGGGCATGACTCGCGGGGTTGAGTGGGGGTTCGTGGTGTCCGGGTGGAGGACACGTGGTGTTGGAGTGGAGGACACGCGGGTGGGGGTGGGGCCCGGTTCCCGGGAGGACCGGGGACCGGGCCCCACCGGCGTGGTCGGCCCGGCCTGCGGGTCGGTAGCGCGTACCGACGGCGCGGCCGGGCGCCACGTCCTCCATCACTGACTCGCCGATCGCGGTGGAGCAGCGCGGGGTGCGTGCCGCGCTCCGCGTGAGCCGGAGCCCCGGCGGGGGCCCGGAACGCCCTCGTCGGGGGTGGACCGCCACGACGACCTGCGTCAGCCGTGGCGGCCGCCCGGTCGGCAACACCGGCCCGGCGGACCCCGGACCGCGTCGGGCGGCCAGGGGCCTGGCCCACCCGGTGCGGTTGCCCCTGCGGGGTCCGCCGCCGGCGAGTCACCGGTGATCTCGGGCGCGCCGGGCGGTGGGTCGCCGGGCGCGCCGCCCGTTCACGTGCCCCGTCGCGGACGAGGGGTGGAGCGGGCTGTCGGCAGTGGTCGGTACGGCCGGGAACGAGCGTTTTCGCGTTGTGCCATGGAACCCCCAGGTTTGACGCTCCCGGACGAACCGGGTGCGGAGTGGACGCGCCCCCTGCGGTCACCCTCCGCCTTTACACAAGTACCAGCATTCTTGGCGGAGATACACGGGTTATTCCTGTCGATGTGATCGCGTTAATCCAGGTGGCCCGGTAATTCCCAGGTCAATGGGTGTCGGTGAGTCATGCCAATTGAGAAGGAATGACCGATCCCGGTCTTGACCTGTGCCTTGGGGGCGGGTAGCGGGCTGGGTGCATATTCATGGCGAGGAGATGTGGCGATCGATTGCGTGAGCACGGCCGATTCGCCGAACCCCGTGCCGCTCGGTCACCGGGCGGGGCGTCGGCCGGTTGAGCCGGAGGAGGTCCTGCCGCGCTGGGCGAGGTGGCGCGAGGCCGAGCCGAGGCGGTCGACCACGGTCATGTACGAGGCGGGGAACAGGCGCGCCAGGACGTCCGGGACGACGGCGCTCCACGCGATCAGCACGCGTCCCCTGCGCTGCTCCACACCGGTCAGGATCCGCTCCGCCGCCTTGTCGGCGGGGTAGGTGAGGAGCTTGGCGAAGCGGGCCTTGCCCTCCGCCGCCTCGGCCGCGTCCGCGCCGCTCGCCACGCGCGCGCTCTCGGCGATCCGGGTCCGGATGCCGCCGGGGTGGACGCTGGTCACGCCGACGCCCCGGCCGGTCAGCTCGTGCCGCAGCGCCTCGGTGAAGCCGCGCAGCGCGAACTTGCTGGCCGAGTACGCGGCCTGACCGGGCGGGGCGATCAGCCCGAACAGGCTCGACACGTTCACCACGTGGCTGCCGGGCGACTCCAGCAGGCTCGGCAGGAACAGCCGGGTGAGCGCCACCGGGGCGCGGAAGTTGACGTCCACGACCCAGTCGAACTCCTCGGCGCTCACCTGGTCGAAGGCGCCGCCCAGGGCGACGCCGGCGTTGTTGACCAGCAGCGTGGGGCGCGGGTGCCTGGACAGGACGTCGGCGGCGAGGTCGTCCAACGCGGGCACGTCGGCCAGGTCGGCCACGACCGCGTCGACCTCGACGCCCCGGATGCGGCCGGCGACCTCGGCCAGCCGGTCGGCGTCCCGGTCGATCAGGACGAGGTCGCTGCCGCGCCTGGCCAGGCCGTACGCCATCTGCTCGCCCATGCCGCTCGCCGCGCCCGTGAGGACGGCGGTGCCGCCGGCGAACCGGTAGTGGGGTAGCTGCGGGGACATGCGGCCTCCTGCGGTCGTGATGCGCACCGCGCCAGTGTGGCGCGGGTGACCGGTCCCTGGCGGCGAGGGTGGGGGCGGGGGTGAGGGGGTTGGGGGTGAGGGAGGGAGAGGGGCGGGGGTGAGGGAGGGGGCCGGGACTCGTGGCGAGAGCCGGGGCGGGGCCGGAGGTCGGGTCGTGGTGGTGGGGTCGGGACCAGCGGCGGGGGTCAGGAACGGTGGCGCAGGCCGTCGAGGACCAGGTCGAGCATGCGGCCCGGGTCGCCGAGTTGGGCCGCCGCGCCGGCGATGCCCGCGACGGTGACCAGCACGTCGGTCGGCTCCAGGTCGGTGCGGCCCATCGCCGCCAGGAGCCTGGTCATGGCGCCGACCAGGAGTTCGCGGCTCTCCGAGTACGGGTCCGCGCCGGAGGCGACGACCGCGCGCAGGGCGTCCGCCATGCCGTGCTTGGTGGCGGTGTAGTCGAGGAACCGGTCCATCCACGCCCTGGTCGCGAGGTCCGGCGGCAGGGTGTCGAGCAGTTCCGGCACGGCGTCGCACAGCTTGCCCAGCTCGTTGCGGTAGACCGCCTCCACCAGGGCCTCGCGGGTGGGGAAGTGGCGGTACAGGGTGCCGATGCCCACGCCGGCGCGCTTGGCGACCAGCTCCAGCGGCACGTCCGCGCCCTCGGTCGAGAACGCCTCCAGCGCGGTGGCCAGCAGGCGGTCCCGGTTGCGCCGGGCGTCGGCGCGCAACGGACGCGTCACGGTGCCTCCTCGTACTCCTGTGATGTGGGTCACGATGAAAGCGGAGGCTCCTCCGGTTAGCGTGGAAGTACCGGAGGGCCCTCCGCTTCAGTCTAGAGCCACGAAAGCACGGACGGAGCAGATCCATGAGCGAGCGCATCACCACGTCGTTCGACGCGGAGTCGACCGCGGCGGAGGTCATCAGGGGCGTCGACCTGACCGGCAGGCGGGCCGTCGTCACCGGCGGCTCGTCCGGCATCGGCGTCGAGACGGCTCGGGCGCTGGCCGGGGCGGGCGCGGAGGTCACCCTGGCGGTGCGCGACACCGCCGCCGGGCTGCGGGTGGCCGAGGAGATCGGCGGCGACGTGCGCGTGGCCCGGCTGGACCTGGCCGACCAGGCGTCCGTGGCCGCGTTCGTCGCCGGCTGGGACGGCCCGCTGCACCTCCTGGTCAACAACGCGGGCGTCATGGCGACGCCGGAGACCCGCACGCCGGAGGGCTGGGAACTCCAGTTCGCCACCAACCACCTGGGGCACTTCACGCTGACCACCGGGCTGCACCGCCACCTGGCCGCCGAGGGCGCCCGGGTCGTGCAGGTCAGCTCCAGCGCCCACCACCGGTCCGGCGTGGTGTTCGAGGACATCCACTTCGAGCGCCGCCCCTACGAGCCCTGGTCCGCCTACGGCCAGAGCAAGACCGCGAACATCCTGTTCGCGATCGAGGCGAGCAAGCGGTGGGCCGCCGACGGGATCACCGCCAACTCCCTGATGCCCGGCGGCATCAGGACCAACCTCCAGCGGCACGTCACCGAGGAGGCGCTGGACCGGCTGCGGGCCGAGGTCGGCGCCGTCGACCTCAAGTGGAAGACCCCCGAGCAGGGCGCGGCCACCTCGGTGCTGCTGGCCACCTCGCCGCTGCTGGAGGGCGTCGGCGGGCGGTACTTCGAGGACTGCAACGAGGCGCTGCCGGGCGCCGTCGACCCCCGGCACGGCATCGCGCCCCACGCGCTGGACGAGGACGCCGCGACCCGGCTGTGGGCGGTGACCGAGGAAACCCTCGCCCGCTGACCCCCGCGTCGGCCCCCGTGCGCGCCCGGCGGTCCGCGCGACCGCCGGGCGGGGTTGACCTTCGAGTTACCTGAAACCCCATGATGGCCGGGTGCCGAAGTCCGAACTCCTCACGATCGGCGCGTTCGCCCGCTCCAGCGGGCTGACCGCCAGCGCGCTGCGCTTCTACGCGGACTGCGGCCTGGTGGAGCCGGCCGGCGTCGACCGGTCGTCCGGTTACCGCTACTACGCGCCGCACCAGGTCGAGCGCGCGGTGGTGATCCGCCGGCTGCGCGAGATCGACATGCCCCTGGAGCTGATCGCCGAGGTCCTCGACCCGGGCTGCCGCGACGCCGCCCGGATCATCGACGACCACGTGGCCGGGCTGGCGCACCGGGCGGACCTCGCGCGGGGAACGGCGGCGGCGGTCAAGGCCCGGCTGGTCCCGGCGCCGCAGTCGCCGCCGGTGCGGCTGACCGGGCCGGTGTTCACCGCCGCGGTCGAGCAGGTCCTGACCGCGACGACCCACGAGCCGGGCCTGCCCGTGCTCAACGGCGTGCACGTCGAGGTCTCCGCCGACGGCGTCGTGCTCGCCGCGACCGACCGGTACCGGCTGGCGATCCGCACGCTGGTGCCGGCGCGGCCGGGCGGGTCCGCCTGGTCGGCCACGCTCGACGCCGACGACCTGCGGCCGCTGCTGTCGTGGACGCGCCGCCGGCACGAGCTGGGGCTGAGCGCCCGACCGGGGAGCGTCCTGTTCGAGGCCGACGACGACGCCCGCGAGTGCCGGACGCTGGTGGAGCCCTTCCCCGACCACCGGTTGGTGCTGGCGTCGCTGCCCGAGGTGCGCACCCGCGCCGTGGTGTCCCGGAACGCGCTCGTGCGGGCCTTGGAGCGGCAGGGCGGTCACCGGGTGCGGCTGGAGGTGGCCGACGGCGCGGTGGCGGTCCGCCCGGTGGTGGTCGGCCCGGTGGCGGTTGACGCGGTGGCGGTCGGCGCGGCGGCCCCCTCGCCGGGCGAAGCGGTCCCCGCCGCGGTCACCGGTCCGGCGATCGGCCTCGAGTTCGCCCTCGCCACCCTGCACCCGGCGGTCGGCACGGCCGTCGGCCCCGACGTGATGCTCGACCTCGCGCGACCGGACCAACCGGTCGTGGTCCGCTCCGCCGACGACGGCGACCTCACCACGCTGGTGATGCCCGTCCGACCCGAACACCCGGCTCAGGAAGGCCCTTCATGACCACCGCACCACCGGACCCCACGATGACCGACATCGGCGCGGCCGTCGCGCTCGCGCACCAGGGCGACGCCGCCGCGGCGCGCACCCGCCTGCAGGACCTCTGGGACCGGATCGGCCCGGTGGGCGACCCGCTGCACCGCTGCACCCTGGCCCACCACATGGCCGACCTCCACGACGACCCGGCGCGGGCGCTCGTGTGGGACGTGCGGGCGCTCGACGCGGCGGCGGTCCTCACCGACGAGCGGGTCCGACGCCACCACGACGGCCTGAGCGTCGCCGGGTTCCACCCCTCGCTGCACCTCAACCTGGCGGACGGCTTCCGCAGGCTCGGGTCGTTCGAGGCCGCGCGCGACCACATCGACGCCGCGCGGCGGCACGAGCACGCCCTCGCCGACGACGGGTACGGCGCGCTCATCCGGCGGGTGATCGGCGAGGTCGCCGAGGCGATCGACCGCCGGTCCACCGAGAAGCGGGCGAGCGCGCCCGGCTGACGCGCGGGTCGGGGCGGCCCGGCCAGGCCGGTGGTCCCGGTCGGGCCGGTCGCCCGGGTGAGGCGGTCGCCCGGGTGAGGCGGTCGCCCGGGTGAGGCGGTCGCCCGGGTCGGCCGCCCGGGTCGGGCCGGTCACCCGGAGGTCAGGGCAGGGTGACCCCGGTCAGCTCGGCGCACGCGGCCAGCAGGCGGTCCTGCACCTCCACGTCGTAGGCGGCGGGGTTGGCCCGGAGGTCCTCGCGCCACTTGAAGTAGCGGCCGGTGACCCGCGCCGCCGGGTCGTCGGAGGTGGCCAGCCAGACCTGCGTCCCCGCACCCCTGGGCAGCTCGTCGGTGGCGTCGGGACCGCCCAGCTTGGTCTTGATCCAGCCGGGGTCCACCGCGTTGCTCAGGGTGTCCGGCCACCGGCGGGCCACGGCGAACGCCAGCACGACGTCCAGGAGCTTCGAGTCCGAGTACGCCTGCATCCCGTCCCACGGCCCGCGCTCGTGCTGGAGGTCGTCGAAGTCCACGACACCCCGCTCCTCCAGGCCGGAGGTCAGGTAGACCAGGCGGGCCGGGCGCGGCATCAGGGCGGTGAGCAGGTAGGGCGCCAGGACGTTGACCTGGAACAGCAGTTCCAGGCCGTCCTCGGTGACCACCCGCTCGGGCAGGCCGCCGCCGAGCCCCGCGTTGTGCACGACCACGTCGAAGGCGCCGGCGGCCCCGGCCAGCTCCCGGGTTCGGTCCAGGGACGACAGGTCGCCGACCACGACGCCGGCCGCGCCGGGCACGGCGGCCAGCGCCTGCTCGGCCCGCCCGGCGTCGCGCGCGTGCAGCACCACGCGGTGGCCCTGGTCCACCAGCGTCGCGGCGGTCTCCCGGCCGATGCCGTCGGACGACCCCGTGATCAGAACGCTCACCATGGCCGGCAGCGTACCTGGGAGCGCTCCCATCGGCTCGGCGCGGACGTCGTGCCGGGGCGCGGCCGGGATCGCCGGCCCCGACGAGGTCGGTCGAGGTCAGTCGAGGTCGGCGAACAGGTCCGCGGCCTCGGCGGGGTGGACCAGGAAGCCCACGTGGGTGCTGTCCAGGGTGCGCACGTCGAACGGGTTGTCCGGGGTCAGCGCGTCGGCCTCGCGGATGAACCGGTCCTGGAGCGCGGGCGGGAGCGAGCGGTCCCGGGCCAGGCGGACGTAGGTGTGCGGGAGCCGGCCCCAGGTGGCGGGGTCCACGCGGTCGTCGCCCGCGTCCAGGCCCTCGTCGGGTTCGAGGGTGTTGAGCACGGCGAGGAACTCGGCCTCGGTGCCGTCCGCGTGCACCGCGGTCCTGAGCGCGGCCAGCAGGGCGGGGTCGGCGGTGCGCCAGTTCATCCGCAGGGCGCCCAGCTCCGCCGGGTCGCCGACGAGGACGCCCGCGGTGTCGTTGAGGGCGCTCGTCGCGTACTCCGGGCCCTGCGCGTAACCGTGCGCGTCGTGGTCCACGCAGCACCACGCCGAGACGTACACCACGCGGTGCAGCAGGTCCGGCACGGCGTTCGCCACGCCGGTGACGGTGAACCCGCCCCGGCTGTGCCCGATCAGTGTGACGGGACCCAGGGCGGCGGCCCTGCGCACCACGTCGATCACGTGCGCCACGTTGTCCGCGTGCGTCGCGCCCGCCAACCCCGCCGCGGCGGCGCCCAGCGCGGACGGGTCCTGGGGTGACTGGTAGGCGGTGTGGAACGTCGCACCGTAGCCGTGCCCGGGGAGGTCGACGGCCAGCGCGCGCCGCCCGCGCAACGTCAGCTCCCGCAGCAGCGGGGCGAAGGAGAACGAGTTGCTGTTGGAACCGGGGACGAAGACGAGCACGGAAGACATGAGCCGATCTTCACATGCGGTGCGCCGCCCGGGGTTTGACGGGCTCCAGCCGGGCAACACACGGGCATGGCGAACGTCCGGGAAGTGGCGCCGGCGGCACTGGTGCTGGGTCTGGGGGTCGGCGGGTTCGTCGACGGCATCGTGGTCCACCAGCTGCTGGGTTGGCACCACATGCTGTCCGGCTGGTACCCGGACGACCTCCACGCCAACATGATCGGTGACGGCCTGTTCCACCTGCTGTGCCTGCTGCTGGTGCTGACCGGGGTCGTCCTGCTCAACCGGGCCGCGCCGCTGCCCGCGCCCGTGCTGTGGGGCGGCCTGCTGGCCGGGTGGGGCGTGTTCAACCTGGTGGAGGGCGTGGTCAACCACCTGGTGCTCGGCGTGCACCACGTCCGGGCGGGGTCGCACGAACTGGCCTACGACCTGGGTTTCCTGGTCCTCGGCGCCCTGCTGGTCGTGGTGGGCGTGCTGCTGTCGCGCCGTGGGGGAGTCCGTTCGTGACGAGCGCCGTCCGCGAGTACCTCGACGCCCATCGGGAGCGGTTCACCGGGCAGCTCGTCGAGTGGTGCCGGATCCCCTCGGTGGCAGCCCTGCCCGAGCACGAGGTCGACGTGGTGCGGTCGGCGAACTGGCTGGCCGCCGCGTTCCGCGAACTCGGGTTCCCCGAGGTCGAGGTGTGGTCCGCCGGGGGCGCGCCCGCCGTGTTCGCCCGGTGGTGCGCCGCGCCCGGCGCGCCGACGGTCCTGGTCTACAGCCACCACGACGTGCGCCCGGCCGGGAGCGGGCGGTGGGAGGAGACCGCGCCGTTCGAACCCGCCGTGCGCGACGGGTTCGTCCACGGGCGCGGCGCATCGGACGCCAAGGGGCAGGTGCTGGCCCACCTGTGGGGGCTGCGCGCCCACCTGGCCGACCGGGACGCGCCTGCGGTGAACCTGGTGTTCCTCGTGGAGGGCGAGGAGGAGACCGGGTCGGCGCGCCTGCCGGACCTGCTGGGCGACCCGCGGCTGCGGGCCGACCTGGTCGTCTTCAGCGACACCATGCTGTGGCGGGCGGACCACCCGGCGGTGTGCACGAGCGTGCGCGGCACCACGTTGGCGCACGTGGAGATCCGCGGTCCGGCGCGGGACGTGCACAGCGGCGCGGTGTCCGGGCCCGCGCCCAACCCGGCGCGGGAGCTGGCCCGGGTGCTCTCGCTGCTGTGGGACGACGACGGCCGGGTGACCGTCCCCGAGTTCTACGACCGCGTGCTCGAACCGTCCGAGCGGACCCGCGCCGGGTACGCCGGGCTGGGGTTCGCCGAGGAGGACTGGGTCGAGCGCACCGAGACGCGGGCGGTGGTCGGCGAGGCCGGGTACACCGCGCCGGAGCGGCTGTGGGCGCGCCCCGCGGTCGAGGTGCTGACGATGCTCGCGGGCGACCCGGTCGGATCGCCGCTCGGGGCGGTGCCATCGGTGGCCGCCGCCGACCTGAGCATCCGCACCGTGGCCGACCAGCGCGTCGCCGAGGTGGGCGAGCAGTTGCGGCGGTGGCTCGCGAAGACCGTGGACCACCGGTACGAGCACGAGGTGTCGCTCTCCGAGGGCACCGCGCAGGAGGCTTACCGGACCCCGGACGACCTGCCCGAGCTGGAACTGCTGGCGGAGGCGATGGCCGAGGGCTTCGGCGGGCCGGTGGGCCGGATGGGCAACGCGGGCGGCGGACCGGCCGCCCGGCTGGCGGAGGGGGTGGGCGCGCCGGTGCTGTTCTTCGGCACCGGCCTGCCGGAGGACCGCTGGCACGACAGCGACGAACGGGCCTCGGTGGACGTGCTGCTCGCGGGCGCGGCCACCCTGGCGCACTTCTGGGAGCGGGTGGGTCGTGGGTGACCGGGAGCGCTTGCGCGCGGCGGCGTCCGACGTGTTCGGGTGGCCGGAGCTGCGCGACGAGCAGTTGGACGCGATGGAGCAGGTCGTCGCCGGCCGGGACGTGTTCGTCGTGCTGCCGACCGGGGCGGGCAAGTCGGCGGTGTACCAGGTGCCCGGCGTGCTGCTGGACGGCCTGGTCGTGGTGGTGTCGCCGCTGATCGCGCTCCAGCGGGACCAGGTGGCGGCGCTGCGCGAGGCGGGCGCGCCGACCGCGGTCATGGTCAACTCCGGGCAGTCCGAAGAGGACAACGAGAAGGCCTGGGAGGCGGTGCGGTGCGGCGAGGCGCGGTACCTGTTCGTGTCGCCCGAGCAGCTCGCCAACCCCGAGGTGACGGAGCGGCTGGGCCGGCCGGCGCTGTTCGTGGTCGACGAGGCGCACTGCGTCTCGGCCTGGGGCCACGACTTCCGGCCCGACTACCTGCGGCTGGCAACGGCGGTGGAGCGGGTCGGCAGGCCGCCGGTGCTGGCGCTGACCGCCACCGCGGGCGCCACCGTGCGGGAGGACGTGATCACCCACCTGGGGATGCGGGACCCGCTCGTGGTCGCGGTCGGCTTCGACCGGCCCAACCTGTCGCTGGACGTGCGGATGTTCATCTCCGACGACGACAAGCGCCGCGCCCTGCTCGACTGGGTGCGCGAGGCGCCCCGGCCGGGGCTGGTCTACGTGGCGACCCGCAAGGACGCCGACCGGTACGCGGAGGAGCTGGGCGCCGAGCCGTTCCACGCGGGCATGAAGGCCGCCGAGCGGGAACGCGTGCAGGACGCGTTCATGCGCGGGTCGGCGGACCTGGTGGTGGCCACCTCGGCGTTCGGCATGGGCATCGACAAGCCGGACGTGCGGTTCGTCGCGCACGCGTCCGCGCCGGGTTCGCTGGACGCCTACTACCAGGAGATCGGGCGGGCCGGGCGCGACGGCGAACCGGCGCGGGCCGTGCTGTTCTACCGGCCGCAGGACCTGGGGCTCCAGCGGTTCCTCCAGTCGCGGCACGTGGACCGGGACGACCTGCTGGCGCTGGCCGCGTTCGTCGGCGAGCACCCGGGGCTGCGGGTCACCGAGCTGGCGCGGGAGTTCGGCCGGTCGCGCCGCAAGGTCACCACCGGGATCAACCTGCTGGAGCGGGTCGGCGCGGTGGTCGTGGACGGGGCGCGGTTCCGGCTGGTGGCCGAGCCGGCTCGGGCCGCGGACCTCGCCGCGGAGGAGGCGGAGCGGCTCCAGCGGCTGGACAAGTCGCGCATCGAGGTGCTGCGGGCCTACGCCGAGACCAGGGCGTGCCGCCGGCAGCACCTGATCGGCTACTTCGGCGAGGTGCTGGAGCGGGCGTGCGGCAACTGCGACACGTGCTGGAGCGGCGAGGCGGGCACCGGTGTGTCGGCCAACCCGGAGTACCCGGCGCAGTCCCGGGTGCACCACTCCGAGTTCGGCCCGGGGACCGTGGTGCAGAGCGAGACCGACCGGCTGACCGTGCTGTTCGAGGAGGTCGGCTACAAGACGCTGTCGCTGGAGGCGGTGCACGCGGCCGACGTGCTGGGCAGGCACCCCTGAGGGTCGCGGCGGCCCGCCGGGCCGGGCCGCCGCCGGGTCACGGGGCGATCGCCGCCCGCCGCGACCGCACGTGGTGCGCCACCACGGCCGCCACGGCGGCGAGGAACACGACCTGGAGCAGCGTCCGGGGCACCAGCTGGTCGCCGAACGACGGCGACAGCCCGTGCCGCGCGGCGTAGACGTTCGCGGGGAACATCGCGACCAGCAGCACGCCCAACCCGGCCGCCGCCCACGGCGCGGTGCGCGCCCACAGCAGGGCCGCCGCGCCGGCCAGTTCCAGCACGCCGGTCACGGTGACCAGCAGCTCCGGCGCGGGCAGGGCCGGCGGCACCATGGCGACCAGCTCCTCGCGCAGGCCGATGAAGTGCGCGCCGCCGGTGGCGGTGAACATCGCGGCCAGGCCGCCGCGGAGGGCGACCGACCAGTGCCGGCGCGCCAGCGACAGGACCAGGAAACCACCGACCAGGAACGCGAGCGGTGCCACGACGACCTCCCCAGAAAGAACTTGTCACTGACAAGATGCCTGGCCGCCGTCAATCTTGTCAATGACTAGATAGACTCGGGGCATGAGCCCGTACCACCACGGCGACCTGAGGCGCGCGGTGCTGGCCGCCGCCGTCGAGGCGATCACCGAGCACGGCCCGGCCGCGATCAGCCTGCGCGACCTGGCCCGCCGGGTCGGCGTCTCGCACGCCGGGCCGGTGCACCACTTCAAGGACAAGGCGGGGCTGCTCACCGCGCTCGCCGCCGAGGGCTTCGGGCTGCTCGCCGACGCGCTCGTGGCGGCCCGCGACGGCGGCGCGGACTTCGCCGGGATCGGCGTCGCCTACGTGCGCTTCGCCGTCGACCACCGGGCGCACTTCGAGGTGATGTTCCGCCCCGAGCTGTACCACGCCGACGACGAACCGGTGCGCGTGGCGCAGGAGCGCGCCCGCGAGGTCCTGGTCGGCGGCGCGCGGGGGACGGGCGCGGACCCGGAGGCGGCCGGCATCGCCGCGTGGTCCCTGGTGCACGGCTTCGCCACGCTGTGGAACACCGGGGCGCTGTCCCGCCCCGGCGAGGACCCCGAACGGCTCGCGCGGGCCGCCGCCCGCCTGCTGTTCGGCTAGCCGATCCCCACGCCCACCGGCATGCCGGCCACCTCGTGCCCGGACGCGGACGCCAGGGCCGCCGCGGCGGGCGGGTAGGCCAGCTCGCCGAGCCCGCCGACCGGCGCGTCCGACGGCACGACCACCACGTCGACCTCGGGCGCCCGGTCGATGCGCAGCCACGCGTAATCGCGGAACGACGACTCCACGACCCGACCGCCCCGCACGGTGACCTGCGCGCCGAACACGGTGGACATCGCGTCCATCACGCAGCCCTCCACCTGCGCCCGCACCCCGGACGGGTGCAGCACCGGGCCCACGTCGACGGCCGCGACGACGCGCCGCACCCGGCCGTCGACCTGGTCGGCGACCACGGCGCACACCGAGCCGTAGTCCTCGTGGCAGGCCACGCCGCGCCGGGCGCCGGGCGGTGTCGCGCCCGCCCGCGCCGCCGCCGCGTCGAGCACCCGCCGCAGCCGCGAGCCGGCGGGCAGCAGCCGGCGGCGCAGCTCGACCTGGTCCAGGCCGGCCCGCTGCCCCAGCGCGCTGAGGAAGACCTCCTCCGCGTACTGGAAGTGCCCGGCGTAGACCGCGCGCCAGAAACCGGTGCGGATCGGCGCGGGCCGCGTCACCAGGTCCACCTGACCCGGCACGGCGTAGGGGAACCGGTCGCCGTTGAGCTTGATGAAGTTCGGCGGCAGGAACGGCGCGACGGTCAGCGGCCAGGCGGCCACGGCGTGCGAGCGCCACGTCGGCACGCCGGAGCTGTCGACCACGGCCGACAGCCGGTGCACCGACATCGGCCGGTACGAGTCGTGCCGCGTGTCGTCGTCACGGGTCCACAGCACGGCCACCGGCGCGCCCGCGACCCGCGAGCAGGCCACCGCCTCCAGCACCGCGTCGTTGTCGAAGCGCCGGCCGAACGCGCCGCCCATCAGCGACGTCTCCACGCGCACGTCCGCCTCGGCCAGGCCGGTCCGGCGGGCCAGGTCCGCGCGCAGGCCGCCCGGGTCCTGCGTGGGCGCCCACACGGTCAACCCGGTCGCGGTCAGGTGCGCGGTGGCGTTCATCGGCTCCATCGGCGCGTGCGCGAGCAGCGGCAGCCGGTAGGTCGCCTCGAACGCGACCGGACCGGGCGCGGTCGCCGGCGCGGGCAGCGCGGCCTCCAGCTCGTCGAGCCAGACCCGGCTGTCGGCGTCCGGCGTGCCGTCGCGCCACGTCACGCGCAGCGCCTCGCGCCCGCGCAGCGCCTCCGGCGTCGACCGGGCGATCACCGCGACACCGCCCTGGCCCGCCGCGCCCGGCTCCAGGGTGGTCACCGCGACCACGCCGGGCACCGCGCGCGTCGCGGTGTCGTCCACGGCGCCCACCCGAGCGCCGATCCACCGCGGGCGCAGCACGACGGCGACCAGCGCGTCCCGCGGCCGGGTGTCGATGCCGTACCGGGCCCGGCCGGTCACCACGTCCTTCGCGTCCGCGCGCCCCACGCGGTCCTTGCCGATCAGCCGCCACCGCTCCGGCGGCAGGGGCGCGACCGGCACCGACGCCGGGTCCAGCGCCGCCGCGTCCCGCACCAGCTCCGCGTACGACAGCCGCCGCCGGCGGTGGTGCACCGCGCCGCCGCGGGCCGCGCACTCGCCGACCGGCACGCCCCAGCGCTTCGCCGCCGCGGCGACCAGCAGGCACCGCGCCGTGGCGGCGGCGGTGCGGATGGGCTCGTGGAGCTGCCGCACGGACGTCGAGCCGCCCGTGACCTGCGAACCGTACTTCGCGGTGTCGCCGGGCGCCTGCTCCACTCGCACGTCGTCCAGCTCGACCACCAGCTCCTCGGCGACCAGCAGGGCGACGACCGTGCGCACGCCCTGCCCCGAGTCCGGCTTGGGCACGGTGGCGGTGATCCGGCCGCGGCCGTCCAGCCGCACGAACACGTTCGGCGCCAGCTCCGCCGCCGGCGCGGCCGAGGCCGGGCCGGACAGCGCCACCGGCGCGGAGACGACCAGCACGCCGCCCAGGAACGCCCTCCGGTTGATCACCGCTCGCCCCGCTCCAGCCGGGCCGCGCGCCGCACGGCCGAACGGATCCTCGAATAGGTGCCGCAGCGGCACACGTTGTCCCGCAACGCCGCGTCGATCTCCGCGTCGTCGGGGTCGGGGTTGCGCGACAGCAGCGCGACCGTCGACATGATCTGCCCCGGCTGGCAGTAGCCGCACTGGGCCACGTCCAGCTCCAGCCAGGCCCGCTGCACCGGGTGGTCGCCGTCCTCGGACAGGCCCTCGATCGTGGTGATCCGCTTGCCCTGCGCGTCGGCGACGGTCGTGACGCACGGGCGCGCCGCCTCACCGTCCACAAGGGACGTGCACGCGCCGCACGCGCCGACGCCGCAGCCGTACTTGGGTCCCAGGACGCCGAGCTGCTCGCGCAGCGCCCACAGCAGCGGTGTGTCGGCCGGGACGTCCACCACGCGTCGTTCACCGTTCACGTGCAACCGGTACCGACCCACGGTGGCCTCCTCGTTGATCTCGCCGCAGGACCATCGTGGCGTTCACCGACCCATTGGGCAATGATCCGTCTCGATCGGGGGGAGCAACGGGCAACGCGGCGAAACCGGTGCGGCGAACGGCCGCGCCCCGGCGGTCCGGGAGGAGCAGGACCGGTCGTCCGGGTGGCGCGGCGGCCGGACCGGGTGGTGCGGCGGCTGTGTTCCGGGCGCGGCTAGGCCGGGTGGTGCTGCGGTGTGCGGCAGGACTCGCGGACGGTCAGGCTCGGCCACAGCGCGACGCGGTGCACCGGGCGGTCCAGCGGGTCGGCCACCCGGGCCGGCGCCAGTTGCGCCGCCGGCGCGCCGAGCCGGTGCTTGCGCGGCCGCACGGCGGTCGGCGGCGGGTCGGCGGCCGCGGCCACCTCGTCGTCGTAGGACACCACCGCCGGCCAGTCCGCCGACCCGAACGGCGGCACCTCCACCACCGGCGCGACCAGCAGCGCCTGCACGACGCGGTCGAGCAGCTTGACCACCTGCCGCCGGTCCTCCGCCGCGTGGTAGCACGAGGTGCGCAGCGCCAGCCGGCCCCCGGCCGCCCCGACCGCGGCCTGCGCGCCCTGGATGACGGCGGGCCAGTAGTGGTCCTCCGACGGCGCGACCAGGCCGACCGGCGCGTGGCCCGCCCGCGCGGCGGCCCGCGGTTCGCCGCGGCGGGGCATGGTGACCCCGCCGTGCACGCGGGCGACCAGGCCGCGGTCGGCCAACGCGGTGACGTCCCGGCGCACGGTCACCGCCGTGACGCCCAGTTGGTCGACCAGGTCCGCGAGCCGGACCGCGCCGTTCGCGCGGACCGCCGCGAGGATCAGCGCACGCCGCTGCGCCGCCGGCTTCATCATCGGTCCCGATCGACTTCGATCGTCCCTGTTCGGTCCGTTGACCTTGAGGCTGCCACGGGCTGGAGCGGGCGACACCACTCCAGCAGGGGGATCGGCGATGACGCTGCCTTCTCGACGCACCGTGCCGCGCGCGGTCGCCACTGCGCCACCCGTGGCGGCTCGTGGGAGTGCCGGGGCCACCGCCGCCGCGTGCCGGCACCCGGAGGAGTTCCCATGGTCACCCGCAGGACGCTGCTCACCGCGGCCGGCGCCGCGATCGCGGGCAGCGCGTCGACGACCACCGCGGCCCGCGTCGACGCGACGGTCGGCGTGGAACCGGAACGCCGACGCCCGGCAGCACGCCCACCACCTGGCCGTCACCGCCCGCCGCGCCCGGGACCGGTGGGGCGTCGACTTCCGCGCGGTGGACCCGTTCAACGAGCCCTCGTCGGCCCACTGGCACGCCAACGGCACGCAGGAGGGCTGTCACGTCGACGCCGGCACCCAGCGCGGCGTGCTGGCGCACCTGCGCACCGAGCTGGACCGGCAGGGCCTGTCCGGCGTGCGGATCCCGGCCTCCGACGAGACGAGCCACGACCCGGCCCGCACCACCTGGAACAGCTTCGACGCCACCGCCAGGGGCCTCGTCGACCAGGTCAACGTGCACGGCTACCAGGGCCTCAACGGTCGGCACGACCGGCGGCACCCCGGTCTCGGTCACCTCGCCGGGCCTGGTCGTCGACCCGCTCGGCCCCGACCACGGCCTGATGAACCAGGACGCGGACGGGACGTGGACCAAGCGGGAGGTGCCCGTGCCGCCGGGCAGCACGCAGCGGACCGAGCTGGTGTTCGACCGGAACGACAACGCCTACCTGGTGATGCCGCGCGGCCGGGTGGTGTCGGCCGGCCGGGCGTCGGGGTGGACCGACTGGGCGCCGGTGTTCGACCGGCCGTCGATGAACGCCTTCGGCGAGGTGAACGTGGACCTGTCGCGGGTCGCGGTGGACGGCGTGCTGTCGTTCCAGTGCCGGCAGCGCTCCGGCGGCACGACCCCGTCGCCGATCCGCGTGGCGGACCTCGGGCTGGGCTGAACCGACGGGGGCGGCGCGGTGTCGGGTCGTGCCGCCCCCCGCCGGAGCCTCAGTAGCCCTGGTAACCGGTGCCGGCGGCCATGGAGACCAGGCCCGGGTGGTTGTGGAAGCCGCCGTAGCGCGCGTAGGTGTAGCGGACGCCGGCGATGATGTTGTCCACCGGGTTGTAGATGTCGTTGTGGCCCGGCAGCGTGTACGCCCGGAAGGTGGGGTCGATGCACTGCATCAGGCCCTTGGACGGCGTGCCGCGCATGGCGTTGGAGTCCCAGGTGTTGACGGCGTTCGGGTTGCCGTTCGACTCCTTGATGATGATCGTGTAGATCTCGTCGAGGCTGCTCTCGTCGATCGCGGTACCGTTGGCGGCGAGGATGCCGATGGCCTCGCGGATCCAGCCCTCGACCTGCCGCTGCTTGGGCGGCTTGGCGGCCTCGATGGCCTCCTTGGCGGCCTTCTCCTCGGCCGCCTTGCGGGCCGCGTACCCGTCCTGGGCGACGGTGCTGGCCTGGTTGAACGCGTGGAGCGCGGCCAGTTGCTCCTGGCGGATGAAGCGGGCGGTCTCCGACCCGAGGTTGATCGCGTGGACGGTGTCCACCTTGCCGGCCCGGACGCTGGTGTCCGGCACGCCGACGAATTCCGCGCCACCCGCGACGGGGGTGAACTGGCCGGTCATCGTGGCCGCGGCGGCACCCGCGCCGCCACCCACCACGCCGACGGCCACGGCGACGCCGGCCAGGCGCTTGGGGAGCACCCGCTCCGGCTCCGCCCGGTGCGCGCCCCGGTAACCGGGAGGGGGCGGCGGGGCCGGGAACCGGAAGGTGTCCTCACTGCTGTTCTTATGTCGGGCGTGCCGTGCATGCCGAGCCAACGGTGCAGCCTCCTGCGTCGGGGAGTTCCGGCACCGGACCTGGCGGGGGATCCAGGTGGACGGGCCCGGGTTCGGGGGTGGGCCGTGTCCGTTCGGTGACAGAACCGTGATCTGCGCGCGGAAACGTAACCGTTCGTGATTTGCGGAGGCAAGGAAGGATGCGTGATGGGTGACGCGGGTCACTTAACCTAGGGGGTATCTGTCACTCTCCGTCGATCTCGACATCACGCATATCTCAGAACGGCAACGAACGCGGGTACGGGCCCGCTTCGAGGCGCGTGAACGCCGGCTCCACGACCACGTCGCCTCCGGTCAACGGGCTGCGCGTGAGGTGGAACGCCGGTCCCAGCGCCGCGGCCTCCGCGTTCATGGCCGCCGGTCCGGCCGCGGGCCACCGGCCGGTCTCGACCCGCTCGAACAGCACGCGGAACGCGGTGATCTCCTCGGCCGCGCTGAACCGGCAGTGCCCGGCCCGGTCGACCGCGTACTGGCGCAGCCGCTCGGGCTGCCGCACCCGCTCCGCGTAGGCCGTGCCGTTGGACGGCGGCAGCAGCCCGTCACCGGCGTTGTGCACCGTCAGCACCGGCCACGGCGTGCGGCCGACCGGCAGGCTCGTCCGCGCCAGGTACGCCACCGCCGCCGGATCGGGTGCGACCCGCGGCGCGGCGGCCAGCCGGTCGAGGTCCGCGGCCAGGTCGACGCCGGCCGCCGCATAGGCCTGATCGACCAGTTCCCGCTGGTCGGAGCGCCGCAGGACGCGCCGGTAGTCCACGCCCGCGTTCCAACTCGGGTTGCCGCCCGCCCACCGCTCCAGGTCGGCCCGCCCCGGTCCCGCCGCGCCCGCCCGGAAGTACCGCAGCCACACCGCGACCCAGTCCAGCCGTTCGTCCAGGGACCCGGGCCGGGGCGCGGCGGGGTCGAACCACCCCGGTACGTCGGCCAGGGCGCCCGCCAGCGCCAGCCGGGCGCGTGCCGCGGGACCACCCGCCGCGGCCGACGTCACGGCGGCCACCAGCCGGGCCTCGTTCGCCGCCGGGTCCGCCGCCCGGACCAGGTCCACGTCCACGCCGAGCAGCACCGACAGCGCGAACACCGCGTCCAGCCCGGAGTTCCAGTAGGCCGCGCCACCCGCCGTCGCGCCGCACAGCGACAGCACCCCGTGGAACCGGTCCGGGTTGCGCTCGGCCAGCACGATCGAGGTGGCCCCGCCGATCGACTCGCCCGCCGAGACCGTGCGCCGGGGCGTGCCGACCTCGCGCTCGAACCAGTCCAGCAGCCGCACCTGGTCGCGCAGCCCGTCCTCGGCCGACCAGCCGACGGGCGTGCGGAACAGGGACGCGCCCAGCGCGTACCCGCGGTCCAGCAGGTGCTGCTCGGTCTCGGGCCGGTCGGTCACGGCGATGGTGGCGGGCTCGACCCCGTACGCGCCGTGGCTCCACAGCACCAACGTGCCGTTCCACCGGCCGGGCACCACCACCCGGTACCGGGCGCCGTCGATCTCCCCCTCGTATTGGCGGACCCCGCTCGCCTCCGCCGGCGCCACCACCGACACCAGGAGGGCCAACACCGCCGACAGCACGCCGAATCTCCGCATGACGGCGTTCTACTCCCCGAACGGGCGGGATCGGGGCGTTCCGCCCCGATCCCGGACAACGTCCGGACAACACCGGGCGACGCCGGGCCCGCCCGCGGCCGCCGGCGTCTTCGCCCGTTCGCGGCCCCCCGGCCTCTAGATTGGTCCCATGAGCGCGACGGGCAGCGGCAGGCAGCCGCACGTGGTCTCCGGGCGGCAGTCGGAGCTGCTGGCCGTGCTGCGCGACGAGGGCGCGATGTCCCGGGTGGCGCTGGGCGAGCGGCTGGAGCTGCCCAGGGCGAAGCTGACCGCCGAGCTGGCCAGGCTCATCGACGTCGGCCTGGTCCAGGTCGGCGGTCCGGCGGCGAGCCGGGGCGGGCGGCGCTCCACGCTGGTGCACCTGGCCGACGACCTGCGCGTGCTGGGCGTGGACGTGGGCGCGACGTCGGTGACGGTCGCGGTCACCGACGGCCGGTGCGAGGTGCTGGAGAGCCGCAGCGAGGAGTGCGACGTGCGGGGCGGCCCGGCGCAGGTGCTCAGCCGCGTGGTCGAGCTGGCCGACGTCGTCTACGCCAAGGCCCCGGGCCGCCTGATCGGCGCGGGCATCGGGCTGCCCGGCCCGGTGAGCTTCCGCGACGGCATGCCCGTGGCGCCGCCGATCATGCCCGGCTGGGACCGCTACCCGGTGCGCGACGAGCTGGCCGGCCGGTGGGGCTGCCCGGTGACGGTCGACAACGACGTCAACGCCATGGCGCTGGGGGAGCGGCACGCGGGCGTGGCGCGGTCGCTGGAGGACCTGATCTTCGTCAAGGTCGGCACGGGCATCGGGTGCGGCATCGTGCTCGGCGGGCGCGTCTACCGGGGCGTGGCGGGCACGGCGGGCGACATCGGGCACATCCGGCTGGACGACTTCGGGCCGGCGTGCGCCTGCGGTGAGGTCGGGTGCCTGGAGGCGTACTTCGGCGGCGCGGCCCTGGCGCGGGACGCGGCCACGCTGGCCCGCAGCGGCCGGTCGCCGGCGCTGGCCGACGCGCTGCGCGACCGGGGTTCGCTGACCGCGGCGGACGTCGGCGCGGCGGCCGCGGCGGGCGACTTCGCGGCGGCCAACCTGGTCCGCGAGGGCGGCAGGAGGCTGGGGCACGTGGTGGCGTCGCTGGTCAGCTTCCTGAACCCGGGGATGGTGGTGATCGGCGGCGGCGTGTCCCGGCTGGGGCACTCGCTGCTGGCCGAGGTGCGCAGCGCCGTGTACCGGCGGTCCCTGCCCCTGGCGACGGGCAACCTGCCGATCGTGCTGTCCGAGCTGGGCGACCTGGCCGGCGTGACCGGCGCCGCGTGGTCCGCCACGGACCGCGCCTTCTCCGCGGCGGGCTGACACCCGCAGACCTCCGATGTCCGACCCGTGGGCCGCAGCCGGCCCACGGGTCGACAGCGTGTCCGGAACCGCTCGCCGACGGTTACCGACGCACCCTCGCTTCTGTCTTGATCGAGCCAACTTTTGCAACGAACAGACAAAAGTCTGCCCGACTTCTTGTCAGGCTGCCCGATCTACTGTCAGGATCTGCCGCAACTCACGCTCGAACGTGAGCTGGACCACCTCCTTTGATCGGCTCCCTCGACGAAGTCGGAGACGTGATGCTGGCGCAGACCGAGACCAGGCGCGAGGCCAACCTCGCCCTCCTCGTGCGCACGCTCCGCGCCCACGGCCCCGTCTCCCGCGCCCAGCTCGCCGCGAGGTCGGGTCTTTCCAAGGCGACGCTGTCACCGCTGCTGGCCGACCTCGACCACCGCGGCCTCACCGAGACGGCGGGCACCACGACCACCCAGGGCCGCCCCGGCGGCCTGGTCCGGCTCCGCCCCGGCGCGGTCTGCGGCATCGGCCTCGACATCCGGCCGGGCAGCCTGGGCGCGACCGTCACCGACCTGACCGGCGAGGTCCAGCTGCGCCGCCGGCGGACCTGCGACACCACCGCCCCCGAGCACGCCCTCGACCAGCTCGCCGACCTGGCCCGCCGGGCGCTGGACGACGTCGCGGACGCCGGCTGGACCGGTGTCACCGTCGCCGTGCCCGGCCGCGCCGACCACCGCGCCGGCACCGTCACCGCCACCCCGCTGCGCTGGCGCGACGTGGCCGTGGTCGACGGGCTCGCCGCCCGCACCGGCCTGCCGATCACCCGCCTCGACGTGGACAACGAGGCCCACCTCGCGGCCCGCGCCGAGCACGACGCGGACCCCGTCGACGACCTCGTCTTCCTCAACGGCGACCACGAGGTGGAAGCGGGCGTGATCGCCAACGGCGCCCTGGTGCGCGGCGCGGACAACCGCGCGGGCGGCATCGGCCACATGGTCCTCGACCACTTCGGCCCCCACTGCGGCTGCGGCCGGCGCGGCTGCTGGAACACCCAGGTGGGCCTGGACGCGTTCCTGCACGCGTGCGCGCCGCGGCACGACCAGGTGCACGACCCGCACCTGTCCCGGGGCGAGCGCATGTGCCTCGTCCGCACCCGCGCCGAACGCGGCGACGCGCGCACCGTCGACGCCCTGCACCGCACGGCCGCGCACCTGGCCACCGGCCTGTCCGTGCTGACCGCCCTGCTCAACCCGCGGCGCGTCGTGCTCGGCGGCTACTTCGCCGCCCTCCAGGACTGGCTGGTCGCGCCGCAGCGCCAGGAGGGCACCGCGATCACCGCGTCCGCGCTCGGCTTCACCGCGGGCGCGCGGGGCGCGGCCCTGTCCGCGCTGCGCCGCGTCCTCGACGACCCGACCGTGGTGCCCGTGAGGGCGAACGGCGGACCTGGCGGCGTCGACCACGAAGGCACCCGACAGGGAGGCACCCCCGCATGACGTTGCTCAGGATGACGGGCATCGGCAAGTCCTTCCCCGGCGTCCGCGCCCTCGACGGCGTGGACCTGGAGGTCGCCGAGGGCGAGGTGCACTGCCTGCTCGGCCAGAACGGCGCGGGCAAATCGACCCTGATCAAGGTGTTGTCGGGCGCCCACCAGCCCGACCAGGGCGAGATCACCTGGCGCGGCGAACCCACGACCCTGCCCTCGCCGGTGGCCGCGCTGCGGCTCGGGGTGGCCACCATGTACCAGGAGCTGGACCTCGTGCCCGGCATCTCGGTCGCGGAGAACGTCCTGCTCGGGCACGAGCCCCACCGGTTCGGCTTCACCAGCGGCCGCGCGGCGCGGCGGCGGACCCGCGCGCTCATGGCCCGCCTCGGCCACCCCGAGATCGACCCCGACCGCGAGGTCGGCGCCCTGTCGGCCGCCGGGCAGCAGCTCGTGTCCATGGCCCGCGCGCTCGCCCACGACGCCCGGCTGATCGTGATGGACGAGCCCACCGCCGCCCTGGCCGCCGACGAGGTCGACAACCTCTTCCGCATCGTCGCCGAGCTGACCGCCGACGGCGTGGCCGTGCTCTACATCTCCCACCGGCTGGAGGAGATCCGCCGCATCGGCAGCCGGGTCACCGTCCTCAAGGACGGCCGCACGGTCGCCGCCAACCTGGCCGCCGACACCCCGACCTCCGACCTGGTCGACGTCATGTCGGGCCGCGAGGTGGACACCGTCTTCCCGCACCGCGACGTGTCCACAGTGGACACATCGCGGGAGGTGCTGACCGTCGAAGGGCTGACGCGTGAGGGCGAGTTCCGCGACATCACCTTCCACGTCCACGCGGGCGAGGTGCTGGGCATCGCGGGCCTGGTCGGCGCGGGCCGCAGCGAGATCCTGGAAACCGTGTTCGGCGCCCGCAAACCCGACGCGGGCGTGGTGAAGGTCGACGGCAGGCCGGTGAAGCCGGGCAGCGTGCCCGCCGCCGTGCGCGCCGGCATCGGCCTGGCGCCCGAGGAGCGCAAGGCCCAGGGGCTGCTGCTGGACCTCAGCGTGGCGCACAACGTCACCCTCTCCAGCCTCCCCGCCTACAGCACCGCCGGGTTCGTCGACCGCGACCGGGAGCTGCGCGACTCGCGCGCCACCCTGGAGCGCCTCGACCTGCGCCCCGCCGACCCCCGCCGGCTGGTGTCCGAGTTCTCCGGCGGCAACCAGCAGAAGGCGGTGGTGGCGCGCTGGCTGGTCCGCGGCTGCCGGGTGCTGCTGCTGGACGAGCCGACGCGCGGCGTCGACGTGGGCGCGCGCGCCGAGCTGTACCGGGTCGTCCACGAGCTGGCGGCCTCCGGCGTGGCCGTGGTCCTCGTCTCCAGCGAGGTCGCCGAGGTGCTCGGCCTGGCCGACCGGGTGCTGGTGCTGCGCGACGGCGAGGTCGTCGCGGACCGGCCGGCCGGCGAGCTCACCGAATCGGCCGTGCTGGACATCGTGCTGGCGGGCAGTGCCCTCACCGAGAGCGCCGCGACTCAGGGCGCCGTGACCGAGGAGGTCCAGTGACCGAACTGAGGGTCCTCGACCCGAAATCCGCACCACCCCGGGAGGGGCCCGAGCGACGGCGAGCCCTGGACCTGCGGCTGACCGGCCTGGTGGGCGTGCTGGTGGTGCTGTGCGCCGTCGGGTACGCCACCCGGCCCGACAGCTTCCTCACCGAGGCCAACATCTCCACCATGCTGCGCCTGGCCGCCGCCATCGGCGTGGTCAGCGTCGGCATGACGTTCGTGATCATCAGCGGCGGCATCGACCTGTCCGTCGGGTCGATCGTGGCGCTGTCGAGCGTGTGGATGACCACCGTCGCCACCCAGTCCTACGGGCCGGTCGTGATGGTGCTGTGCGCGCTGCTGGTGGGCCTGGGCTGCGGCCTGGTCAACGGCGTGCTCATCTCCTACGGGAAGATAGTGCCGTTCATCGCCACCCTGGCCATGTACGCCTCCGCCAAGGGCCTGGCCGAACGCCTCTCCGGCCGCCGCACCCAGGTGGTCACCGAGAGCGGGTTCACCACGTTCTTCCGCGGCGACCTGCTGGGCGTGCCGGTGCTGATCTGGCTGCTGGCGGCGGTGTTCGCGATCGGCTGGGTCGTGCTCAACCGCACCACGTTCGGGCGCCGCACGTTCGCCGTCGGCGGCAACGCCGAGGCCGCCCGCCTGGCCGGCATCGACGTCAAGCGGCACACCGCCCTCGTGTACGGCATCGCGGGCCTGTGCTGCGGCATCGCCGCCCTCATGGTCGTCGCCCGCACCACCTCCGGCGCCTCGACCAACGGCATGTTCTACGAGCTGGACGCCATCGCCGCGGTCGTCATCGGCGGCACCCTGCTCACCGGCGGTCGCGGCTCGCTGATCGGCACGCTCATCGGCGTCCTCATCTTCACCGTGGTGGGCAACATCTTCACCCAGAACAACCTCGACACCGACATCCAGAACATCGCCAAGGGCGTGATCATCGTCGCCGCGGTGCTCCTCCAGCGCACCACCTCCGCACGCCGCCGGGGCGCACGCACCACCTGACGCCACACCCGTCCCCCTCGCCACCCGTCACCTCGCCCGGGAGTATCGCCATGCCCTCACTCGACCGTCGCCGCTTCCTCTGGGGAACGACCGCCGTCGGCACCGCCGCCCTGCTGGCCGGCTGCACGTCCAACGAGACCGGCAACACCGTGCCCGACGCCGTCGCCGCCGGCTCCGGCGAGAACGGCCAACCCGGCAAGGCGGTGACCATCGGCTTCTCCGCGCCCGCCGCCGACCACGGCTGGATGGCCGCGATGACCAAGAACGCGCGGGCGCAGGCCGAGCGGTTCTCCGACGTGACGTTCAAGGCCACCGAGGGCACCAACGACGTCAACCAGCAGATCAGCCAGGTCGAGACGCTCATCAACGACAAGGTCGACGTGCTGGTGGTCCTGCCGTTCGACGGCAAGGCGCTCACCGAGGTCGGCCGCCAGGCCATGGACGCGGGCATCCCCGTCATCAACGTCGACCGCGTCTTCGACACCCCGCTCGCCTACCGGACGTGGATCGGCGGCGACAACTACCGCATGGGCGTCAACGCGGGCGAGTTCATCGCCTCCCAGATGAAGGCCAAGAACATCGCCAACCCCGTCATCGGCGAGGTCGCCGGCATCGACTCCCTGCCGCTGACCCAGGAACGCAGCCAGGGCTTCAAGGACGCCCTCGCGCGCAGCGGCTTCCAGGTCGGCCCGCGCGTGTCCGCGCAGTTCACCTCCGAGTCCGGCGAGCAGCAGACCGCCAACCTGCTCCAGTCCGCGACCAGGCTCGACGCCCTGTGGAACCACGACGACGACCAGGGCATCGGCGTCATGGCCGCCATCGACAGCGCCGGGCGCGACGAGTTCGTCATGGTCGGCGGCGCCGGCTCGCGCAACATGATGGACCTGATCAAGGCCGACAGCGGCGTCATGAAGGCGACCGTGCTCTACAGCCCGTCGATGGCGTCCTCGGCCATCGCGCTGGCCCGCCTGCTCGGCCAGGCCAAGGGCATCGGCGACCTCGCCGAGCACGACATCCCCGCGTCGATCACCACCTACTCCGCCGTGGTGACCAAGGAGAACGTCGACCAGTACCTGGACGTCGGCTTCGACTCCTGATTTCCCCACCCCTGCTGTCGCGGAAAGGCTGCTTGATGACGGAAGAGATCGGCGTGGGCATGGTCGGCCACGCGTTCATGGGCGCGGTGCACTCGCAGGCCTGGCGCAACGTCCACCGGTTCTTCGACGTGCCCCTGGCGCCGCGGCTGGCCGCGATCGGCGGGCGCGACGCGGCGCGCACCAAGGAGGCCGCCGCCAAGTACGGCTGGGCCGCCGCCGAGACCGACTGGCGCGCGCTCGTCGACCGGGACGACGTCCACCTCGTCGACATCTGCACGCCCGGCGACACGCACGCCGAGATCGCCATCGCCGCGCTGGCCGCCGGCAAGCACGTGCTGTGCGAGAAGCCGCTGGCCAACACGGTCGAGGAAGCCGAGGCGATGACCGCCGCCGCCGAGGAGGCCGCCCGGCGCGGCGTCCGGTCGATGGTGGCGTTCAACTACCGGCGCGTGCCCGCCCTCGCCCTGGCCCGGAAGCTCGTCGCGGACGGGCGCCTCGGCGACGTCCGGCACGTGCGCGCCGTCTACCTCCAGGACTGGCTGTCCGACCCCGAGGCCCCGATGACCTGGCGGCTGCGGCGCGAGAAGGCGGGCTCCGGCGCGCTCGGCGACCTGGGCGCCCACATCGTCGACGCCGCCCAGTTCGTCACCGGGTCGCTGATCACCGGCGTGAGCGCCACCCTGGAGACGTTCGTGCCCGAGCGCCCGGACGGCGACGGCCGCGCCGCCGTGACCGTCGACGACGCGGCGGTGTTCCTGGCGCGCTTCTCCTCCGGCGCCCTCGGCACGTTCGAGGCCACCCGGTACGCCCTGGGCCGCAAGAACGCCATGCGGCTGGAGGTCAACGGCAGCCGCGGCAGCCTGGCGTTCGACTTCGAGTCCATGAACGAGCTGTCGGTGTTCGAGGCCGACGGCCCCGACGCCGGCTTCCGCCGCGTCCTCGTCACCGAACCCGACCACCCGTACGTGGGAGCGTGGTGGCCGCCCGGCCACCTCCTCGGCTACGAGCACACGTTCACCCACGAGGCCGCCGACTTCCTCACCGCCATCGGCGAGGGCGTCGACCCCGCGCCGAGCTTCGCCGACGGCCTGCGCGTGCAGCGGGTGCTGGCCGCCGTGGAGGAGAGCGCCGGACAACAGTCCACCTGGACCGAGATCGGAGGGACCCGATGAGCCGACCCGTCACGCTGTTCACCGGCCAGTGGGCCGACCTGCCGTTCGAGGAGGTGTGCCGGCTCGCTGCCGGCTGGGGCTACGACGGCCTGGAGATCGCCTGCTCCGGCGACCACTTCGAGGTGGACAAGGCCCTGGCGGACGACGGCTACGTCACCGCCAAGCGCGAGGTGCTCGACAAGTACGGCCTCCGGGTGTGGACGATCTCCAACCACCTCGTCGGCCAGGCGGTGTGCGACGACCCGATCGACTTCCGGCACCAGGCGATCCTGCCCGCGCGGATCTGGGGCGACGGCGAGCCCGAGGGCGTGCGGCAGCGGGCGGCGGCGGAGCTGGCCGACACCGCCCGCGCGGCCGCCCGCCTGGGCGTCGACACCGTCGTCGGGTTCACCGGGTCGTCGACGTGGAAGTACGTGGCGATGTTCCCGCCCGTGCCGCAGTCGGTGATCGACGAGGGGTACGCCGACTTCGCGCGGCGCTGGAACCCGATCCTCGACGTGTTCGACGAGGTGGGCGTGAGGTTCGCGCACGAAGTTCACCCGTCCGAGATCGCCTACGACTACTGGACGACGAAGCGGGCGCTGGAGGCGGTGGGCAACCGCCCCGCGTTCGGCCTGAACTGGGACCCGTCGCACTTCATCTGGCAGGACCTCGACCCGGTCGGCTTCATCCTCGACTTCGCCGACCGGATCTACCACGTGGACTGCAAGGACACGAAGAAGCGCTTCGACGGCCGCAACGGCAGGCTCGGCTCGCACCTGGCGTGGGCCGACCCGAGGCGGGGCTGGGACTTCGTGTCGACCGGGCACGGTGACGTGCCGTGGGAGGAGTGCTTCCGCGCGCTGAACGCGATCGGGTACCGGGGGCCGATCTCGGTGGAGTGGGAGGACGCGGGGATGGACCGGTTGCGCGGGGCGGAGGAGGCGGTCGGCTTCATCCGGCGACACCTGTTCGACCCGCCGGCCGCGTCTTTCGACGCCGCGTTCAGCACGGAGAAGTAGCCGGGCGGGCGGCGTCCCGTGCC
>NZ_JBHWIE010000027.1:0-55758 GCF_042732085.1 Actinosynnema sp. NPDC059797 | reverse complement strand
ACGTGCTCATCGACGGTGACCGGGTCGTCGGCGTCGGCCCGGACCTGCGCACCGCCGCCGAGGACGACGGCGCGATCGTCGTGGATTGCACGGGCTGCGTCGCGCTCCCGGCGATCGTCGACTCCACCGGCGCCCCGGTCACCCTCGCGCCCGGCGGCCGCGCGGACGTGGCCGTCGTGCGCGTCGCCGACACCCCGGGCGTCCCGACCGGCGCCGTCCCGTACCGGGGCGGCCACCTCGACGTCGTGGTGGTGGGCGGCCGGGTCGAGCTGTGGCGGGGCCGCCGCCTCGACGGCACCAGCCCCGCCGAACCCGCCTCCGCCGAGCACCACCTGGGGATGTGGGTGGACGAGGAGGACTTCATCCGCCACGAGCTGCTGCCCGACGGCCGTTACGACGAGGCGCGCGGCAACCGGCCCGGTGCCTACCGGGGCCGCTACTGGGTCACCGGCGACCACATCACCTACCTGGACGACCTGGGCTTCTGGGCGTACGGCGAGTTCGACGGCGAGGTGCTGCACCACGCCGGGTACCGCTTCACCCGCCGCTGAGCACGTCCGGCGACCGGCCGGCGCGGCGGGTGGCGTGCAGGGAACCCAGCAGCGCCAGCGCCCGTGCGCTCGGGCTGCCGGGCTCGGCGTGGTAGACCACGAGCTGTTGGCCGGCCGCGCCGCGGACGTCGAAGGCCTGGTAGGTCAGCGTGAGCGGGCCGACGTCGGGGTGCGCCAGTCGCTTGTCGCCCTCGCTGGTCTTGCCGCGCACGACGTGGGACTCCCACAGCGCGGTGAACTCGGGGCTCGCCGCGCCCAGTTCGGCGACCAGCTCCCGCAGCCGGGGTGAGCCCGGGTCGTGCCCGGCGCCCTCGCGCAGGTGCGCGGCGGTGGCCTCGGCGACCCTCTCCCAGCGGTCGTAGAACCGGCGCCCCGCCGGGTCGGCGAACACCATGCGCGCGAGGTTGTCCGCCGGGGTGAACGGGGAGAACAGGGCGTCCGCGAGGGCGTTGGAGGCCAGCAGGTCCAGGGTGTGGTCCAGCACGAACGCCGGCGTGGTCGGGTAGCCGTCCAGCAGTCGCCGCAACGCCGGGGCCACGACGCGGGACGCCGGGACCGGGCGGTGCCGCGGCGCCACGCCGGCCAGCCGGTGCAGGTGGTCGCGCGCGGCGTCGTCCAGCCGCAACGCCGTGCCGAGGGCGTCGAGCACCTGGGGCGACGGGTTGCGCTCCCGGCCCTGTTCCAGGCGGGCGTAGTAGTCGGAGTTCACGCCCGCCAGCACGGCCACCTCTTCCCGCCGCAGCCCGGCCACCCGCCGCCGGCCCGCCACGGGCAGCCCGGCCTCCGAGGGCGCCACCCGGGCCCTCCGAGCGCGCAGGAAATCACCCAATTCGCTCATCCGGTCAAGCATAGGAGCGAACCGGACCCGACGTGACGCGAGGAGCCCGCTGTCCGACGAGGTATGTCGGGTCGGTCACTTCACGCGTTCCCACCCCCGTCGCGGCGCCCGGTTGCCCAGCCGGTCGTCACGGCTCCGGTAGACGATGTAGGGCCGGGTCAGGTACCCGAGCGGCATGGAGAAGACGTGCACCAGCCGGCTGAAGGGCCAGAACGCGAACAGCGCCCAGGCCGACAGCGCGTGCAGCCGGAACCCGAGCGGTGCGACGGCCATGAGCTCGGGGCGCGGCTCGAAGTAGAAGATCGACCGGAACCACGGCGAGACCGTCTCGCGGTAGTCGTGCGGGTGGTCGGTGAGGTTGCCCAGGACCGTGGTGCCCAGGCCGAGCACGATGGTGCCCACCAGCAGGACGTACATGACCTTGTCGTTGCGGGTGGTGGCGGAGAACACGGGGCCGACGGTGCGGCGGCGGTAGACCAGGATCGCCGCGCCGGCCAGCGTGCACACCCCCGCGAGGACGCCGAGCACGACCGCCACGACGTGGTAGGCGGTGTCACCGACCCCCGCCGCCTCGGTCCAGGACTTGGGGACGAGCAGCCCGCCGACGTGGCCGAGGGCGACGAGCAGGATGCCGAAGTGGAACATCGGGCTGCCCAGGCGGAGCAGCCGGTTCTCGTAGAGCTGGGACGAACGGGTGGTCCAGCCGAACTTGTCGTACCGGTACCGCCAGACGTGGCCGATGACGAAGATCGCGATCGAGACGTACGGCACGACCACCCACAGCAGGATCTCCGGCGTGGTCACGGTGGCGTCGCCGCCCTGGGCGGCGGCGGGCGGCGTGCTCATCGGCGGCCTCCGGGGGGCATGTGCTCGGGCGGGGCGAACGGGACGAGCCCGACTTCCTCCTCGGGCGGCCCCTCGGCCGCCAGGCGGGCGACGGCCTCGTGCTCACGGCGCCCCAGCGGGGGCAGGGTCGCCGAGACGGACGCCAGGACGTGCGCCCACGGGGAACCGGTCTCGCGCAGGCCCAGCCTCATCAGCTCCAGCCCGGCGCGGTGCTCGACGAGCAGCCGCCTGCCGACGACCGGGTCCCCGGTGGCGGCGAACTCCAGCACGACGGCGAGGTGGTCGGGCAGCTCGCCGTCGTCGAGTTCGAGCCCGGCGGCGCGGTAGGCGTGCTTGAACCGCAGCAGGGCCATGCCGCGCTTGCGCGTGTCGCCGTAGGCGAAGTAGGTCAGGTAGGGGCTGAACCGCTTGCGGTGGTCGAAGGTCGCCACGTACTCGGCGGCCAGCCCGGTCGGCGAGGTGTCCCGGACGTGGTCGAGGAACGACGCCAGCGGCCGGCCCAGCGGCGCCGGCAGCGTCGCGGTCACGGCCCGCAGCAGGGGCACGCGCGACGCGAACCGGTCGTCCGGGTAGCCGATCAGCAGGGACTGGACCTGCCAGGCGGTGACGTGGTGCGGCTCGACGGCGGTCATGGTTTCGGCTCCACCTCGCCCGCCGGGTCGCCTCCGCCCGGCCGGTCGCGCGCCGGCCGCCCGCCCGGCGGGAACAGCCCCTCGGGGTGGCCCTTGCCGTCCCAGTTGAGCAGGTTGACGCGGTTGCCCTTGTCGACCGGCGCGGCGATGCTGTCGGTGGTCTGCCGGTCGCGCAGCATCCGGAAGTTCTCCACGGCGATCGGCGAGTTCGCGCCCGAGTTCTCCCCGAACGGCCCCGAGCCGGTCATGCCGGGACCGCCCTCGTAGTCGAGGCTGCACGTGGTGGCCAGCTCCTCCAGGCCGTGGGCCTGCTCGGCATGGGCGGGCGGGATGACGTAGCGCTCGTCGTACTTGGCCAGCGCGAGCAGCCGGTACAGGTCGTAGACCTGCTCGCCGGTCATGCCGACCTTCGCCGCGACCTCCTCCCGCGGCTCGCGGCCGAGGTTGATGTCGCGCATGTAGGAGCGCATCGCGGCGAGCCGGCGCAGCACGGCGTCGACCGGCCCCGGGTCGCCCGCGGTGAACAACCGGGCCAGGTACTCCACCGGGATGCGCAGCGCCTCGATGGCGGCGAACAGGTTGCCGTGGTCCTCGCCGTCGTGGCCGGTGTCGCGGACGACGTCGACGACCGGGGACAGCGGCGGGATGTACCAGACCATCGGCATGGTGCGGTACTCCGGGTGCAGCGGCAGGGCGACCTCGAAGGTGTTGATCAGCGCGTGGACGGGTGAGCGCCGGGCGGCGTCGACCCAGTCGCGGGGGATGCCTGCGCGTTCGGCCTCGCGCGCCACGGCCGGGTCGTGCGGGTCGAGGAACACCCGCCGCTGCGCCTCGTACAGGTCCCGGTCGTCCGGTGTGGACGCCGCTTCGAGCACCTTGTCGGCGTCGTAGAGGACCAGGCCGATGTAGCGCAGGCGGCCGACGCAGGTCTCCGCGCAGACGGTCGGGATGCCGACCTCGACGCGGGGGAAGCAGAAGGTGCACTTCTCGGCCTTCCCGGTCCGGTGGTTGAAGTAGACCTTCTTGTAGGGGCAGCCGGTGACGCACATGCGCCAGCCGCGGCAGCGGTCCTGGTCGACCAGCACGATGCCGTCCTCGCTGCGCTTGTAGATCGCCCCGGAGGGGCACGAGGCGGCGCACGAGGGGTTGAGGCAGTGCTCGCAGATGCGGGGCAGGTAGAACATGAACGTCTGCTCGAACTCGAAGCGCACCTTGTCGGCGATGCCCTTGAGCAGCGGGTCCTCGTCACCGTGGTCGGGTGCGCCGCCGAGGTCGTCGTCCCAGTTCGCCGACCAGGTGATCCCGGTCGGTTCGCCGCTGATGAGCGAGCGCGGGCGGGCGACGGGGGTGTGCTCCTGCTGCGGCGCGCTGGTGAGGGTGTCGTAGTCGTAGGTCCAGGGCTCGTAGTAGTCGTCGATGCCCGGCAGCTTGGGGTTGCTGAAGATGGTCAGCAGCTTGCGCAGCCGGCCGCCGGCCGCGAGCTTGAGCCTGCCGCGCCTGCCGAGGACCCAGCCGCCGCGCCAGCGCTCCTGGTCCTCGTAGGCGCGGGGGTAGCCCTGGCCCGGTCGCGTCTCGACGTTGTTGAACCAGACGTACTCGACGCCGGAGCGGTTGGTCCACGCCTGTTTGCAGGTCACCGAGCAGGTGTGGCAGCCGATGCACTTGTCGAGGTTCATCACCATCGCCAGCTGCGCCATGACCCGCATCAGTAGACCACCTCCTGGGAGCGGCGGCGGATGACCGTGACCTCGTCGCGCTGGTTGCCGGTCGGGCCGAGGTAGTTGAACGCGAAGGACAGCTGGGCGTAGCCGCCGATGAGGTGCGAGGGCTTGACGAGCAGCCGGGTCAGGGAGTTGTGGATGCCGCCGCGCTTGCCGGAGGTCTCGGCGCGGGGGACGTCGATCAGCCGGTCCTGGGCGTGGTACATGTAGACGGTGCCCTCCGGCATCCGGTGGGACACGATCGCGCGGGCGACGACGACGCCGTTGCGGTTGACCGCCTCGACCCAGTCGTTGTCCGCCACGCCGACCTTCGCGGCGTCCTCCTTGGACATCCAGATCGACGGGCCGCCCCGGGACAGGCTGAGCATGATCAGGTTGTCCTGGTACTCCGAGTGGATGGACCACTTGTTGTGCGGGGTGAGGTAGCGCACCGCGACGCCCAGCGCGCCCCGGCTGCCGATGCGGGGCTCGTCGAACAGCGCGGTCATGTCCAGCGGCGGCCGGAACACCGGCAGCTGCTCGCCCAGCTCGGCCATCCAGTCGTGGTCGAGGAAGAAGTGCTGGCGACCGGTCAGGGTGTGCCACGGCTTGAGCCGTTCGACGTTGGTGGTGAACGGCGAGTAGCGGCGCCCGCCGGTCTCGCTGCCGGACCACTCCGGCGAGGTGATCACCGGCACCGGGGCCGACCGGGTGTCGGCGAAGGTGATCCGCTTGCCCTCGTGCTCGGCGGCGAGGTCCGCGAGCGGTGTCCCGGTGCGCTCCTCCAGGGTGCGGAAGCCCTGGGTGGCGAGGTGGCCGTTGGTGGTGCCCGACAGGGCGAGGATGGCCTCGCAGGCGTGCACGTCGCTCTCCAGCGCCGGTCGCCCGTCGGCGGGTCCGCCCCGGACGGCGCCGTTCGCGTGCCGCAGGTGCTCCACCTCGCGTTCCACCCGGTAGGTGACGCCCTTGGTGGTCGCGCCGAGGGTGTCGAGCAGCGGGCCCAGGGCCTTCATCTTCGCGGCGACGGCGGCGTAGTCGCGTTCGACCACGACCAGCTTGGGCATCGTCACGCCGGGGACCGGTTCGCACTCGCCGGCCTTCCAGTCCGACACCCGACCGTGCGGGGTGGCCAGTTCGTCGGGGGTGTCGTGCAGCAGCGGCACGGCGACCACGTCCTTGCGGACGCCGAGGCGGTCCCGGGCCAGCCGGCTGAAGGACTCGGCGATGGCCTGGAAGGCGTCCCAGTCGGTGCGGGTCTGCCAGGGCGGCGCGATGGCGGGGTTGAACGAGTGCACGAACGGGTGCATGTCGGTCGTGTTGAGGTCGTGCTTCTCGTACCAGGTGGCGGCGGGCAGCACGACGTCGGAGAACACCGTGGTGCTGGTCATCCGGAAGTCCAGCGTCAGCAGCAGGTCGAGCTTGCCGACCGGCGCCTCGTCGTGCCAGACCACGTCCCTCGGGCGCGCCCCGGGCGGCGCCTCCTCGGCGCGCAGCGAGTCGTCGGTGCCGAGCAGGTGCCGGAGGAAGTACTCGTTGCCCTTGGCCGAGGAGCCGAGCAGGTTGGCCCGCCAGATGCTCAGCACGCGCGGGAAGTTCTCCGGCGAGTCCGGGTCCTCGCAGGCGAACCGCAGCGTCCCGGCCTTGAGGCGGGACACCACGTGCTCGCCGACGGGCACCCCGGCCCGCTCGGCGTCGTCGGCCAGGTCGAGCGGGTTGCGGTCGAAGGTCGGGTAGGAGGGCATCCAGCCCAGGCGCGCGGACTGGGCTATCACGTCCGCGGTGGTCTTGCCCGCCAACTGCCCCCCGGCGGTGGCGGAGGAGAGGGTGTCCGCGTCGAACCGGTCGTAGCGGAACTGGTCGGTGTGCAGGTACCAGTAGGCGGTCTGGATCATCTGCCGGGGCGGGCGGGACCAGTCCAGCCCGAAGGCCAGCTGGGACCAGCCGGTGACCGGGCGGCACTTCTCCTGCCCGACGTAGTGGGCCCACCCGCCGCCGTTGACGCCCTGGCAGCCGGTGATCGTGGTCAGCGTCAGGAACGCCCGGTAGATGGTGTCGGAGTGGAACCAGTGGTTGGCCCCGGCCCCCATGATGATCATCGACCGGCCGCCGGTGTCCTCCGCGTTGGCGGCGAACTCCCGCGCGATCCGGGCCGCGGCCTGGGCCGGCACCCCGGTGACGGCCTCCTGCCAGGCCGGCGTGCAGGGCTGCCCGGCGTCGTCGTAGCCGGTCGGCCACCGCCCCGGCAGCCCGTCGCGGCCCACCCCGTACTGGGCCAGCAGCAGGTCGAACACCGTGGTGACCAGGTGGCGGCCGAGACGCCGGACGGGGACGCCGCGCCGCACCGCGCCCGGCGTGCCGCCGGGCGCGTCGAAGCGCGGCAGGTCCACCTCGACCGCGTCCCCGCCGAGCAGCGAGAGCCGGGGCACGACGTCGCCGAGGTCGAGGTTCCACCTGCCCGCGCCCTGTTCGCCGTAGCGGTGGCCCAGGGAGCCGTTGGGCACCACCGGCTCGTCCGTCGCCGAGTCGAGCAGGACGGTCTTGAACGCCGCGTTCTCGACGCCCTCGTGGCCGTCGAGGTCGGCGGCGGTGAGGAACTTGCCCGGCACGCGCGCGTCGCCGCGCTCCTCCAACCGCACCAGGAACGGCAGGTCGGTGTAGCGCGTGACGTAGTCGGTGAAGCGCGGCACCTGCCGCTCGACGAAGAACTCGCGCAGCACCACGTGCCCCATCGCCATGGCGAGCGCGCCGTCCGTGCCGGGCCGCGCGGGCAGCCACTCGTCGGCGAACTTGACGTTGTCGGCGTAGTCCGGCGCCACCGCCACGACCTTCTGCCCGCGGTAGCGCGCCTCGGCCATCCAGTGCGCGTCCGGCGTCCGGGTCACCGGCAGGTTGGAACCCCACATGATCAGGTAGCCGGCGTCCCACCAGTCGCCGGACTCCGGCACGTCGGTCTGGTCGCCGAACACCTGCGGCGAGGCCACCGGCAGGTCGGCGTACCAGTCGTAGAACGACAGCATCGTCCCGCCCACCAGCGACACGAACCGCGAGCCCGAGGCGTGCGAGACCATCGACATCGCCGGGATCGGCGAGAACCCCGCGATCCGGTCCGGCCCGTACCGCTCGATCGTGTGCACGTGCGCGGCGGCGATCATCTCGGTCGCCTCGTCCCAGGTGGCCCGCACCAGGCCGCCCTTGCCCCGGGCCGCCTTGTAGCGGCGCGCCCGCTCGGGGTCGCCGACGACGTCCGCCCAGGCGAGCACCGCGTTCCCGGTGCGGGCCTTGGCCTCCCGGTACATCTCCAGCAGCACGCCCCGCACGTACGGGTACCGCACGCGGGTGGGGGAGTAGGTGTACCAGGAGAACGCCGCGCCGCGGGGGCAGCCGCGCGGCTCGTACTCCGGGCGGTCGGGACCGACCGACGGGTAGTCGGTCTGCTGCGCCTCCCAGGTGATGATCCCGTCCTTGACGTAGACCTTCCACGAGCACGACCCCGTGCAGTTCACCCCGTGGGTGGAGCGCACCACCTTGTCGTGGCTCCACCGGTCCCGGTAGAACTCGTCCGCCTGCCGGCCACCGACCTGGTGCAACGCCCGCAGGTCCGGGGAGACCTCGCCGCGGGTGAAGAAGCGGCGCGTCCGGACCAGCGCGTCGGCCAGGCCGCCGTCGAGGCCGGGTGCGCGGGCGGGCGGCTCGGTGTCGGTGCTCACGTGGCGGTCCCTCCTGGAGGGTCAGGGGCGGTGGCGTCGCGCGGTGGCCCGCACGCCGGTCAGGGTGAACGCGAGCGCGGCGGCGGCGACCACGGACAGCGCCGCCAGGCCGAGCGCGTACGAGCCGAACGCCCCGTAGAGCGCGCCCATGACCAGCGGCGGGACGAAACCGCCCAGCCCGCCGGCGGCGCCGACCACACCGGTGATCGAGCCGACCTGGCTCGCCGGCGCCAGCAGCGCGACGAGGGCGAACACCGCGCCGCTGCCGGCGCCGAGCGCGGCGGCCATGGCGAGGAACGCGGCCGTGCCCAGCGGCATCAGCGCCGGGGTGAACGCCTGGACGGCCGCGCAGACCGCGACCACGCCCAGGGCGACGGCCAGCACCCGGATCGCGCCGAACCGGTCGGACAACCAGCCGCCGACGGGGCGCATCAGCACCGCCAGCAGCACGAAACCGGCCATCCGGTTCGCCGCGTCGGCCTGGGTGAGCCCGTAGGCGGTCTTCAGGTAGGCGGGCAGGTACACCGAGAACGCGACGTACCCGCCGAAGGCCACCGCGTACAGCACCGACGCCTGCCAGGTCACCGGCAGCCGCGCGGTGTCCAGCAGCCTGCGGGTCACCGGCTCGGTCGGCACGGTCCGCCCGGGTGCGTCCCGCAGCAGCCACGCCGCCACCGCCGCGTACACCGCCAGCACCACGGCGGTGATCACGAAGGGGGTGGCCACCCCGCCGTCGTCCACCAGGCGCACGGTGGTCAGGGCGCTGATCGCGGTGCCGCCCATGCCCGCGCCGAAGATCCCGATCGCCAGCCCGCGCCGTTCGGGCGGGAACCAGGCGTTGACGAACGGCACGCCCACCGCGAACGTGGTGCCGCCGAGGCCGAGGAAGAACCCGCCGACGAGCAGCGCGACGAGCGAACCGTGCCCGACCAGCCCGAGGAACAGCACCGGCACGATCGTGAGCGCCGAGACCGCCGGGAACATCACCCGCCCGCCGAACCGGTCGGTCAGCGCGCCCACCGGGATGCGCCCCACCGACCCGACCACGACGGGGACGGCGACCAGCAGCGCCTCCTGGAACGCGCTGAGCCCCAGCGTGTCCTGGAACAGCGGTCCGAGCGGGCTGAGCAGGGCCCACGCCCAGAAGTTGATCGCGAAGCCGACCGTGGCCAGTCCCAGCATCAACCCGCGCCGGCCGCGGGTCGGAGCGGGGGCACTGCGTCGATGCGTCGACCGGGTACCCATCGCCGGCTCCCTGTCCGCCTCGTGGTGTCTGGCGGTCATCGTCACCGGGGGTCCGTCACCCGCGCCACTCGGGGAACCCGAGCGGTGAAGGGCCGTCACCGGAACGAGTGGCGACCCCGGGGTGCGATCACGGGCGCCGGTCGGTCACCCGTGCGGCGTGGCGGACGCGCCCCGGCCGACCACCGGGAGTCGATCTCCGTCGGACGCCTCCCAGCCGGGCGCGCCCTCCGACTATTGTGGACGGGTGGCACCGGTCAGGCAGGTCCAGGTCACCTTCGACTGCGCGGAACCCGAGCGCCTCGCCCGTTTCTGGTGCGAGGTGCTCGGGTACGTCGTGCCGCCGCCCCCGGAGGGGTTCGCCACGTGGGACGACTTCGACCGCTCGCTGCCGCCGGAGCGGCGGGGCGCGGCGTTCGCCTGCGTCGACCCCTCGGGCGTGGGCCCGCGCCTGTACTTCCAGCGCGTCCCCGAGGGCAGGGTCGTCAAGAACCGGGTGCACCTCGACGTGCGGGTCGGCACCGGGCTCGTGGGCGAGGAGCGCCTGGCCGCGCTCCAGGCCAAGTGCGGACGACTGGTCGCGCTCGGCGCGGTGTGCGTGCAGGTGCTGCGGGCCGACGGCTTCAACGAGTCCTGCATCGCGATGCAGGACATCGAGGGCAACGAGTTCTGCCTCGACTGACGGGGCCGGTGGACGCCCCCTCCCCGGCGCGGAGCGCTCAGGGCCGGTCGTCGTGGGCGAAGTCGGGCACGTCGGCGGACAGCAGCTGCTCGGCGCCGTTCTCGAGGAGCTCGGCCGTCTCGGTGGAGCGGGGGAGCATGGTCTTCTCGTAGGTGCGGACGGCGTCGTCGACGGTGGCGGAGTTCGCCAGCGCGAGGGCGAGTTCGGCGGCGTCGAGCATGGCGAGGTTGACGCCGACGCCGAGCGGGGGCATGAGGTGGGCGGCGTCGCCGAGCAGGGTCACCGTCGGGTCGTGCTCCCAGGTGTGCGGCACGGGGAGCGCGAAGATCGGGCGGTCGACGTAGGGGCCGTCGTTGTCGCTGATCATCCGGCGCATGAGCGGCGACCAGTGGGCGTACTCGTCGAGCAGCAGGGCGCGGATGCCGTCGGTGTCGTCGGTGCTCAGGCCGCTCGCGCGGAGCCAGTCGACCGGGACCTTCCGGATGGCGTAGACGCGGATGCGGTCCCCGCTGTTGCGCTGGGCGAACAGGCCGCGCTCGCCGTCGGCCGCGGCGGCGCTGCCGGGGCCGACCAGGTCGGCGAGGTCGGGGTGCCGGGTCCCGACGTCGGAGAACCGGGCCTCCAGGAAGCTCACGCCGGTGTGCCCGGGCACGGCGGGGGACACGGCCGGCCGCACCCGTGAGAAGGCGCCGTCGGGGCCGATGACCAGGTCGGTCTCGACGGTCGCGCCGTTGGCGAAGCGCAGCCGCCGCGGCCCCTCGGGCGGTCCGCCGACCGCGTCGAGGGCGTGCCCCCAGCG
Source organism: Actinosynnema sp. NPDC059797 (assembly GCF_042732085.1). NCBI lineage: Bacteria > Bacillati > Actinomycetota > Actinomycetes > Pseudonocardiales > Pseudonocardiaceae > Actinosynnema > Actinosynnema sp. NPDC059797. The sequence continues at coordinate 44,761 of NZ_JBHWIE010000027.1, read as the reverse complement.
CACGGTGCCCGGCCGCAGGGAGCCGAGGAGCAGGTCGCGCAGCAGGCCGCGGTCGATCTCCGGCTTGAAGAGCTCGTCGGCCTCCGGGACCGCGCGGAACGTGATCCCGCCGGCCGAGTCCAGTTGGCGCATCTCCTGCCCCTCGGGGCGGGCCAGCCTGAAGAACTCGTCGAGCAGGCCCGCTTCGCGCAGGGCGACCTGGCCGTTGTCGGCGCGCAGGTCGAGGGTGCCGCCCTGGTCGCGCGCGTCGGGGCCGGGGTCGCGGTCGTAGACCGTGACCGCCAGGCCGTGGCGCTGCAGGACGCGGGCGCAGGTCAGCCCGCCGGGTCCGGCGCCGATGACGCTGATCCTGGCGCGGGCGGGTGCTGGGGAGCGCATGGTCGGTCCTCGTGGTCGACGGGGTGTGCCGCTCGGGCACGGACAACCACAGAAAAGCAGACCGAGTGCAAAAGTGCAACGAGTCAACTTAGCTACACGGGCAACGATCGGATACGCTCCGGTCATGACCGCGCCCCCCGCCGGCCGCCGCGAGCGCAAGAAGGCGGCCACCCGGCAAGCGATCGCCGACGCCGCGCTGCGGCTCTTCCTGGAACGCGGCTACGACCAGGTCAGCGTCCGCGACGTCGCCGACGAGGCCGACGTGTCGACCACCACGGTGTTCAAGCACTTCAGCGGCAAGGAAGCGCTGGTGTTCGACCGGGACGAGGACCGCGAGGCGGAACTGGTCGCCGCGGTGCGGCGGCGAGCCGACGGCGAGGGCGTCCTCGACGCCCTCCGCCGGCACGTACTGGACACCTGGCTGCCGATCGCGGCGCACCCGCAGGCGGCCGGGTTCACCGCTCTCGTGGACTCCACGCCCGCGCTGCGCGCGTACGCCGAGCGCATGTGGACCCGGCACACCGACGGCCTCGCCGCGGCCATCGCCGACGAGGTCGGCGCCGACCGCGACGACCTCGCCTGCGCGGCCCTCGCCCGGTTCGTGCTGGAGGTCCCGGCTCTCGCCCGCAACCGGCCGGACCGCCGGGCCGCCGTCGAGGAGGTCTTCGACCTCCTCGCGCACGGCTGGCGACCGCCGGGCGGAGGCGCCGCGCGGCCCGGCTCGTGACCCGTCCCGGACCCCGGCGGTCAGGAGGTCCGGCGGCGGTAGGTGGCCGTCGCGAGGACGTAGGCGACGACGAGGATGCCGACGCACCAGGCGAGGGCCGCCCAGATGTCGTCGCCGACCGGCTGCTCGGTGAACAGGGCGCGCAGGGTGTTGACGATCGAGGTCACCGGCTGGTTCTCGGCGAAGGCGCGCACCGGGCCGGGCATGGTGCCGGTGGGCACGAACGCCGAGCTGAGGAACGGCAGGAAGATGAGCGGGTAGGAGAACGCGCTCGCGCCGTCCGGCGTCTTCGCGGTGAGGCCGGGGATGACGGCGAGCCACGTCAGCGCCAGGGTGAACAGCAGCAGGACGCCGGTGACCGCGAGCCACGCCGGCAGGCCGGCCGACGTGCGGAAGCCCATGAGGAGGGCGACGAGCACGACGACCACGAGCGAGACCAGGTTGGCCACCAGCGAGGTCACCACGTGCGCCCACAGCACGGCCGAGCGCGCGATCGGCATGGACTGGAACCGCTCGAAGATGCCGCTCTTCAGGTCGCCGAAGAGCCGGAACGCGGTGTAGGAGATGCCGGACGCGACCGTGATGAGCAGGATGCCGGGCAGCAGGTACTGCACGTACGACTCCGACCCGGTGTCGATCGCGCCGCCGAACACGTAGACGAACATCAGCATCATGGCGATCGGCATGACCGTGGTCGTGATGATGGTGTCCGGGCTGCGCGTGATATGCCGCAGGGACCGGCCCAGCAGGGCGGCGGTGTCGCCGAAGAAGTGCTTGGTCATGATCGTCCTTCGTCCGTCCTCGCCGCGCCGCGGTCGTCGTCCGCGCCGACGAGCGCGAGGAAGACGTCCTCCAGGGTCGGCTGCTTCTCGACGTACTCCACCTCGGCCGGCGGGAGCAGTCGCTTGAGCTCGTGCAGGGTGCCGTTCACGACGATCCGACCCTCGTGCAGGATCGCGATCCGGTCGGCGAGTTGTTCGGCCTCGTCCAGGTACTGCGTCGTGAGCAGCACCGTCGTGCCCCGGGCGGCCAGCTCCTTGACGGCCTGCCACACCTCGATGCGGCCCTGGGGGTCGAGCCCCGTCGTCGGCTCGTCGAGGAAGATGACCGGCGGGTCGCCGACGAGGCTCATCGCGATGTCGAGCCGGCGGCGCATGCCGCCCGAGTACGTCGCCACCTTCCGCGCGCCGGCCTCGGTCAACGAGAAGCGCCTCAGCAGGCCGTCCGCGACCTCGCCCGGGTTCCGCAGGTGCCGCAACCGGGCCACCAGCACCAGGTTCTCCCGCCCGCTGAGGATCTCGTCCACGGCGGCGAACTGCCCGGTGAGGCTGATGGACGCCCGCACGTCCGCCGCCTGCGTGGCGGTGTCGAAGCCGTTGACGCCCACCGTCCCCGCATCGGCCCTGAGCAGGGTGGAGAGGATCTTCACGGCCGTGGTCTTGCCCGCCCCGTTGGAGCCCAGCAGGGCGAAGATGCTGCCGCGCGCCACGTCGAAGTCGACCCCGCGCAGCACGCGCAGGTCCTTGTAGGACTTCTCCAGGCCCCGCACGCGGATCGCCGGTTCGGTGGTCATCGGGCGGTACCCCCGGATTCCTCCCCGGCGCGCTTGACGGCGTCGGTCAGCCGCGCCCGCTCCCGGGCGATCCAGCTCCCCTCCGAGTAGTTCCGGAGGAACGCCTCGGCGAACTCCACGGGGTCCTCCCCGACGACGTCGCGGATCGCCGTCCCGTCCGCCGCGGCCCGCTCGAACAGGTCGGCCAGGTCCTCGAACATCGTGGACACGCCGTCGGCGTCGGTCGGACCGAAGTGCATGAAGTACCGCTCCAGCGCCTCGACCGCCGTGCGGTAGTTCGCCGGGAGTTGCCGCGTGCGCGCCTTGTACGCCCGCCAGCGCCGCTTGTCACCGACGACCTTCGTCGCCAAATCCGTGATTCCCATGATCAGTTCCCCCTCTGCTACTCAGTGTCGCTGAGTACCGGTACTGAGTATCACTGAATAGTGGTCGCGTGCAAGTTCCGCCTGCGGAACCGGTCACCGCGACCAGCGTCGGCCGCGGTGCTGACACGGGGCAGTCACGGCGCTGACACGACGGCCGCCTCGCGTCCCGGCGGTCGTGCCGGTGGCCCGGCGGCCCCCGTCGGGCCGGTCGGCGGCCCCTGCCGTCAACATTCCGCAAAGGACCCGGTCAGGGGTGTCAAAGACCCGTCAGGAACCGGCTGACCGGCCACGCCCCGGTGCATCGTTCCCGGCGTCGCGGTCCGCTCGTGGACCGCTCGGAGTCGGGAAGGAGCGCGGGAATGGCCGACCTGGCCCACGTGCTGCTGATCATGGGTGTGTTCCTCCTGCCGGCGCTCGGCGTGCGCGGTCTGGAGCGGTTGTGAGCGGCACCGGCGTGGTGGCCAACGTCGTCGGCGGCGTGGCGGCCCTGCTGTTGATCGGGTACCTGTTCGTCGCGCTGATCCGGCCGGAGAAGTTCTGATGTCCTCGACCGCGGCCGGCCTGCTCCAGGTCGGCCTGCTGATCGTCGCCCTGGCCGTGGTGCACCGGCCCTTCGGCGACTACATGGCCCGCGTCTACACGGGCGCCAAGCATTCGAAGGTGGAACGCGCGGTCTACAAGGTCGCGCGCGTCGACCCGGACTCCGAGCAGCGGTGGGCGACCTACGCGTTCGGCGTGCTGGGGTTCTCGTTCGTCGGCGTGGTGCTGCTCTACGTGCTCCAGCGGGTGCAGTCGGTGCTGCCGTGGGCCCACGGCCGGGGTGACGTGCCACCGGGCATGGCGTTCAACACCGCGGTGAGCTTCGTGACCAACACGAACTGGCAGTCCTACGTGCCCGAGACCGCCATGGGCCACGCCGTGCAGATGATCGGTCTGACGGTGCAGAACTTCGTCTCCGCCGCCGTGGGCCTGGCGGTGGCGATGGCCCTGGTGCGCGGGTTCGTCCGCAGCCGCACCGACCGGCTGGGCAACTTCTGGGTCGACCTGACCCGCGGCACGGTGCGGATCCTGCTGCCGGTGGCGTTCGCGTTCGCGATCGTGCTGGTGGCCTCGGGCGCGGTGATGAGCCTCGAGTCCGGTGTGGACGTCGACGGGCAGGTCGTCGCCATCGCACCGGTGGCGTCGCAGGAGGCCGTCAAGCTGCTGGGCACCAACGGCGGCGGGGTGCTCAACGCCAACTCCGCCCACCCGTTCGAGAACCCCGACGCCTGGACCAACCTGGTCGAGGTCTTCCTCATCCTGGTCATCCCGGTCTCGCTCACCCGCACCTTCGGCACCATGGTCGGCGAGCGCCGGCAGGGCCACGTGCTGCTCGGTGTCATGGGCGCGCTGTGGGGCGCGATGCTGGCGGTGATCTGGGCGGCCGAGGCGAGCGGGCTGCGCCCGTTGGAGGGCAAGGAACTGCGGTTCGGCGTCCCGTCGAGCGCGTTGTTCGCCAACACCACCACCGCCACGTCCACGGGCGCGGTGAACTCGATGCACGACAGCTTCACCGGCCTGGGTGGCGGCGGCGCGCTGTTGAACATGCTGTTCGGCGAGATGACGCCGGGCGGTGTGGGCACCGGCCTCTACAGCATCCTGGTGATGGCCGTGATCGCCCTGTTCCTGGCCGGCCTGATGGTCGGCCGCACGCCCGAGTACCTGGGCAAGAAGCTCGGCCGCCGCGAGGTGACGGCGGCGGCGGTGTCGATCCTGGCCATGCCGACGGTGATGCTGATCGGCTCGGGCGTCGCGGCCGTGCTGCCGTCCACGTCGGGCGCGTTGAACAACCCCGGCGCGCACGGCCTGTCGGAGGTCCTCTACGCCTACGCGTCGGCGTCGAACAACAACGGCAGCGCGTTCGCCGGCATCACGGTCACCGGCGACTGGTTCCAGGCGTCGCTGGGCGTGTGCATGGCGCTGGGCCGGTTCGTGCCGATCGTCGCGGTGCTGTGCCTGGCCGGTTCGCTGGCCGCGCAGCGCAAGGCGCCGGTCACGGCGGGCACGCTGCCCACCACCGGTCCGCTGTTCGCCACCCTGCTCGGCGGGGCGATCGTCCTGGTCGCCGCGCTCACGTTCGTGCCCGCCCTCGCCCTCGGTCCCATCGCGGAGGCCCTGCTGTGACCACCACCGACACCCGGCAGCGGACTCCGGAGGAGACCCGCGAACGCCACGCGCAGGACCCCGGCCGCCAGGTGGCGGCAGGCGTGTTCAACCCCCGCCAACTGCTGACCTCGCTGCCCGGGGCGCTGCGCAAGCTCGACCCGCGCCACCAGGCGCGCAACCCGGTCGTGTTCGTCGTCTGGGTCGGCTCGGTCCTGGTGACGGTGTTCGCCGCGACCGACCCGGGCGTGTTCACCGTCGCGGTGGCGGTGTGGCTGTGGCTGACCGTGCTGTTCGCCAACCTCGCCGAGGCCGTCGCGGAGGGCCGGGGCAAGGCCCAGGCCGACTCGCTGCGGGCGGCGAGGGAGGACGCGGTCGCCCGCCTGGCCGACGGCCGCACCGTGCCCGGCTCCGAGCTGGAGGTCGGCGACCTCGTGGTGGTCGAGGCGGGGGAGGTGGTCCCCGGCGACGGCGACGTGGTCGAGGGCATCGCCACCGTGGACGAGTCCGCGATCACCGGCGAGTCCGCGCCCGTCGTCCGCGAGTCCGGCGGCGACCGGTCCGCGGTCACCGGCGGCACCACCGTGCTGTCCGACCGGATCGTCGTGCGGATCACCGCCAGGCCGGGCGAGACGTTCGTGGACCGGATGATCGCCCTGGTCGAGGGCGCGCGGCGGCAGAAGACCCCCAACGAGATCGCGCTGACGATCCTGCTGTCCACGTTGACGATCATCTTCCTGCTGGCCGTGGTGGCACTCCAGCCGTTCGCGGTCTTCTCCGGCGGCGAGCAGTCGGTGGTCGTGTTGACCGCGCTGCTGGTGTGCCTGATCCCGACCACGATCGGCGCGCTGCTCTCGGCGATCGGCATCGCGGGCATGGACCGGTTGGTGCAGCGCAACGTGCTGGCCACCTCAGGCCGGGCGGTGGAGGCCGCCGGTGACGTGGACACGCTGCTGCTGGACAAGACCGGCACCATCACCTGGGGCAACCGCCGCGCCGCCGGGTTCATCCCCGCACCCGGCGTGGAGCTGGATGCCCTGGTCGACGCGGCCCGGCTGTCGTCGCTGGCCGACGGCACCCCGGAAGGCCGCAGCGTGATCGAGCTGTGCGCCGAGCGGTACGGGCGCAGCCCCGAGCCCGACGAGCACGAGAGGTCCGGCGAGTTCGTGCCGTTCACCGCCCAGACCCGGGTCAGCGGCGTCGACCTCGACGGGCGGCGGGTGCGCAAGGGCGCGGCGAGCGCGTTCACCCTGGACGAGGCCACCCGCGCGGTCGTGGACGGGATCAGCGCCGAGGGCGGCACGCCCCTGGTCGTGGCCGTGGACGACCGGGTGCTGGGCGTGATCCGGCTGTCCGACGTGGTCAAGCGCGGCATGAGGGAGCGGTTCGCCGAACTGCGCGCGATGGGCATCCGCACGGTCATGGTGACCGGCGACAACCCGCTCACCGCCCGCGCCATCGCCGCCGAGGCCGGCGTGGACGACTTCCTCGCCGAGGCCAGGCCCGAGGACAAGATGGCGCTGATCAAGCGGGAGCAGGAGGGCGGGAAGCTGGTCGCGATGACCGGCGACGGCACCAACGACGCCCCCGCGCTGGCCCAGGCCGACGTGGGCGTGGCCATGAACACCGGCACCTCGGCCGCGAAGGAGGCCGGGAACATGGTGGACCTGGACTCCGACCCCACCAAGCTGATCGAGATCGTGGAGATCGGCAAGCAGCTGCTGATCACGCGCGGCGCGCTGACCACGTTCAGCCTGGCCAACGACCTGGCCAAGTACTTCGCCATCCTCCCGGCGATGTTCGCCGCCATCCACCCGCAGCTGGACCGGCTCAACATCATGCACCTGGCCTCGCCGCAGTCGGCGATCCTCTCGGCGGTGATCTTCAACGCCCTCGTCATCGTGGTGCTGATCCCGCTGGCCCTGCGGGGCGTGCGCTACCAGCCCTCCAGCGCCTCGGCGCTGCTGCGGCGCAACCTGCTGGTCTACGGGCTGGGCGGCGTCGTGACGCCGTTCGCCGGGATCTGGCTGATCGACCTCCTCGTCCGACTCGTCCCCGGGATCGCCTGACATGACCGCCTTCGCCAAGCAGGCACTGGCCGGACTGCGCGTCCTGCTCGTGCTCACCGCCATCACCGGCGTGCTCTACCCCGCCGCAGTCTGGGCCGTGTCCCGCGTCCCGGGCCTGCACGCCAACGCCGAAGCCGTGGACACCACCCTCGTGGCCGTCCCGCGCGAGGGCGACCGGTGGTTCGTCCCCCGACCCTCGGCGGCCACGTTGCCGGCGTCGGGCGGCTCGAACAAGGGCGAGCTGAACACCGACTACGACGCGGTGATCGCCGAACGCCGCACCGAGGTCGCCCGGCGCGAGGGCGTGGGCGAGGAGCGCGTCCCGCCCGACGCCGTCACCGCCTCGGCCTCCGGCCTGGACCCCCACATCAGCACCGCCTACGCCGACCTCCAGGTGCCGCGCGTGGCCCGGGAGAACGGGCTGGCCGAGGACGGGGTGCGGCAACTGGTCGCCGAGCACACCGACGGCCGCGCCCTCGGGTTCCTCGGCGAGCCCGGGGTCAACGTCACCGCCCTCAACCGGGCGCTCGACGCGGCGGCGTGACCCCGGCACCGCCAACGGCGCCGAGGTGATCCAGTGGTCGGCCAACGGCGGCGCCGAGCAGGGCTGGGACCTCGTCGCCCGCTTCATCGACGCCTGGCCTCCCGCCCCGGCGCGGCCTGTCACCTACACGGGTGCAAGAGCCGAGAGCCGAGCCGTTCCGGCTTGCGGGTGCCGGTCGTGGAACCCATGCTCTGTCGCGGAAGAGCGCCGGCGGGCGACCGCGCCCCCCGGCCGCTCCGGCCGTGCCCGCGACGAAGACGCATCGGTCTTCTCCACGAGGAGTGACTAGGTCCATGCCCCGCCCTGGTCCGTCCGAGCAGAGAGCCGCCGAGGGCGTCACCGTGGTCATGTCCCTCCACCGGGACCGGGGCGACCTGGCGGCGGAGGTGGACGACCTGGTGTCCACCCTGGACCGGGCCGGCGAACGGCACTGCGTGCTCCTCGTGCTCGGCGAGGGCAGCCCGGCCACCGCGGGGAACGCCGCCGAGGGGTTGGCGGACCGGTACCCGGACCGGGTGAAGGTGGTCCGCCACGAGGCGGGCGGCGACGGGGAGTCGTTGCCGCGCACGGACCTGGCGGTGGCGCTGGCGGAGACCGACCACCGGCGGATCTTCCTGACCGAGGGCAGCTTCGCGGCCGCGCACCTGTCCGACTTGCTGGCGGTGGCGCGCGAGGAACGGGCCGACCTCGTCGTCGGGTACCGCCACGACCGCGTCGGCCCACCGGTTCGCGGGGTGCCCACGTGGTTGCGGGCGGTGGTGCGCCTCGTCCTGCCGCGCGCCGGCCGTCGCCGCGCCGGCCCGGCGCACCACCTCGTCGACCGGAGGACGCTGACCGGCCTGGACCCGGCCACGCGGTCCGCGGTGGCGCGGGTGGGACTGCTCGCCGGTTTGCGCCGACGTGGCGCGAGGGTCCTGGTCCTGCCCGTCCGCGGTCGGGAGGACGACGGCCCGAACGCCTCGGTGGTCGTGGGCGGGCCGGGTGCGGCGGAGGCGGTGGGCAGGCCGGGTGTCCGGGAGGGCGAGGACGGGTCCGGTGTCCGGGACGGCACGGGCAGGCCGGGGGCCTGGGCGGGTGTGGTCCGCCCGGGACCGTTGCGCCGCGTCGTCGGCGGGGTGGTCCCGACACGGGACCCCCTCCTGGCCGCGGTGCTCCTGGTCGCGGTGGTGCTGTCGGTGGGCGCTTGCGCCGTGGTCGCCTCGAACGGGATGACGCTGGCCTACCCGGACGCGGTGTCGCACCTCCTGATCACCCGCCGGGTGCTGGACGCGTCGACGCCGGGCGCCGCGCAGCTCGGCGGGGTCTGGCTGCCGCTGTCGCACGTGCTGGCCCTGCCGCTCGTCGTGGACGAGACCTGGTACCACGCGGGCGTCCTGCCGAGCGCGGTGTCCATGTGCGCCTACGTCGCCGCCGCCGGCTGGCTCTACCGCACCGGCTCCGCGCTCACCGGGCGCCGCGCGGGCGGGGTCACCGCCGCGCTGGTCTTCTGCGCCAACCCCAACGTCCTGTACCTCCAGGGCACCCCGATGACCGAGTCGCTGCTGCTGGCCTGCCTGGCTGCGGCGACCTGGCACCTGCTGCGCTGGTGCCGGGAGGGCGACTACCGGCAGCTGCTGGCGACGGCCTTCGCCGTCCTCTGCGCCACCCTGGTGCGCTACGAGGGGTGGGTCTTCCTGGCCGCGGTGGCGGTGGTGGTCGGGGTGCGCTCGTGGCGGCGGTCGAGGGCGGAGCCGAACCCCTCGGTCCTCGTGCGGGCCGACCTGGTGCTCTTCGGCTGCCTGGCGGCCGCCGGCGCGGTCGGCTGGGCGGTGTGGAACGCCGCGATCTTCGGCGACCCGCTGAACTTCGTGCGCGGCGAGTTCGCCAAGCCCGCGCTGTGGGTCGGCGCGGACGAGCGGGCGGTCGGCGACTGGGCCGCGTCGCTGTGGACCTACCTGCACGCCGTGGAGCACGACCTCGGTCCGGTCGTGCTGGTGACGGCCGGGGCCGGGCTGGTCTGCTTCGCGTGGCGGACCAGGTTGCGCGACGAGGCGCTGGCGCCGTTGCCCCTGCTGGTGTTCCTGCCGTTCTTCGTGTGCGCGCTGTACACCGGTCAACGGCCGCTGCACGTGCCCGAGATCAGCGGCGACCTCTACAACGTCCGGTTCGCCCTCGTCGCGGTGCTGCCCGCCGCGGTGTTCACCGGCTACCTCGTCGCGCCGGCGGGCCGGGCGCTGACCCGGTCGCTGCCCGCGGTCGTGGCGCTGGCGGGCTGCGGCCACCTCGCCCTGGCGGGAACGGCCACGCTCCAGGAGGCCGAGGCGTTCCGCGCGGGCGCCGCCGAGCGCGTCAACGCGCGGGCCGCGGCCTGGCTGCGCGAGCACTACGACGGCGGTCGGGTGCTGATGCAGTCGTGGAGCAACGAAACGGTCGGCTTCGACTCCCGGGTGCCCGTGGCGCGGGTGGTCTACGAGGGCAGCTTCCGCCAGTGGGAGGCATCGCTCGACGACCCGGTCGGGCAGGGGATCCGCTGGATCCACCTGCGTCGCACGCCCGGTGGCGAGGACGAGGTGTGGCGGCGCCTGCACGACAGCCCGCTGATGCACACCGAGTACGAACCGGCTTACGCCGACGACCACCACGTCTTCTACCGGCGCGCGGAGGTGGTGGACCGGTGACCCCGGGTGCGGGACGGGCCGCGAGGCAGTCCATCGCCTACGTCTTCCCCGTCTACAACGAGGCGGAGAACATCGCGCCGCTGCACCGCGCGGTGTGCCAGGCCACGCAGGCGCTCGCCGACCGGTACGACTTCACCTTCATCTACGTGGACGACGGCAGCGCGGACGACTCCGCCGGCCGCCTGCAGGCGCTGGCGGACGTGGACCACCGCGTCACCGTGATCGAGCTGGCGCGCAACTTCGGCCACCAGACGGCGGTCACCGCCGGCCTGGACCTCGTGGACGCCGACGCCGTGATCGTCATGGACAGCGACCTGCAGGACCCGCCGCGGGTGAGCCTGGAGCTGATCGCGAAGTGGCAGCAGGGCTACGAGGTGGTGTACGCGCAACGCCGCTCCCGCCGCGACTCGACGTTCAAGAAGTGCACGGCGAGCGCGTTCTACTGGACCCTGCGCAGGCTCGCCTCGGTCGACATCCCGCGCGACACCGGCGACTTCAGGCTCCTGGACCGCAAGGTGGTCGACGAGCTGCGCAGGTTCCGCGAACGCGACCGGTTCCTGCGCGGCCTGGTCAGCTACATCGGCTTCCGCCAGACCGGGGTGCTGTTCGACCGCGACGAACGGCGTGCCGGCACCACCGGCTACCCGTTGAGCAAGATGCTGAAGCTGGCCGCGGACGGCCTCTTCGGCTTCTCCACCGCCCCGCTCAAGCTGATCAGCCGGCTCGGGTACGGCATCTCCCTGCTGAGCTTCCTGGGCATCCTGTACACGGTCGGGGTGAAGGTCCTGGCGCCGGAGACGGCGGTGCCGGGGTGGGCTTTCACCGCCATCGCGATGTTCTTCCTCAGCGGTGTGCAGATCACGATGCAGGGCGTGCTGGGCAGCTACATCGGCCGGACCTACGCCGAGGCGCAGCGGCGACCGCTCTACACCGTCTCGTCGGTGCGCACGGCCGCCGACCAGCGCGCCTCGGAGCAGGTCCGCACCCCGGAGCAGGTCGCGCCGGACCGGCCCGCGAAGTCGGGCGACCGGATCCTGAACCGGTGAAGCCGGTCACCTGCGCCCTCCCCGAGCGGTACAGCGCTTCGAGGCTGCTCAGCCGGGGTCAGGAGGTCTGGCTGGCGGTGGCGTGCGCCGCCCTGGGGTGCGCGGTCCTGGTGGGCGCCGTCGGCGGGGCCGCACCGCGCCCGCTGTGGTGGGCGCAGGCGTTCGTGGCCGCGGTGACGGCCGTCTACGTGGTGGTGATCTGCTTCCGGTGCCTGGTGGCGTTCGCCGGCCCCGGCGCGCGGGTCATCCGGGTGCGGGCGGAGGACCTGACCGCCGAGCCGGACCTGCCGCCCTACACGGTGCTCATCCCGCTGCACCGGGAGGACGTGGTGCTGCCGGGCCTGGTCGAGACCGTCCACCGGCTCGACTACCCCGCCCACCTGCTCCAGGTGCTGCTGCTGGTCGAGCGGGACGACGACATCACCGGCCCGGCGCTGGACCGCCTGGAGCTGCCGCCGGAGTTCGAGGTGCTGCTCGTCCCCGAGGGCGGGCCGCGCACCAAGCCCAACGCGTGCAACGCCGGCCTGGCCCGCGCCACCGGCGAGCTGTGCGTCGTCTACGACGCGGAGGACCGGCCCGAGGCCGACCAGCTGCGCAAGGCGGCGGCGGCGTTCGAGTCGCAACCGGACCGGGTGGTGTGCGTGCAGGCCGAGCTGGCCTACTGGAACCCCTGGACGAACTGGCTGACCCGCAACTTCGCCGCCGAGTACGCGTTGAACTTCGCCCTGGTGCTGCGCGGCCTGGACCGCTTCCGGCTGCCCATCCCGCTGGGCGGCACGTCCAACCACTTCCGGGTGGACGCCCTGCGCGCGCTCGGCGGCTGGGACCCGCACAACGTCACCGAGGACGCCGACCTGGGCGTGCGCATCGCGCGCCGCGGCTGGGACGTCAGGATCATCGACTCGACCACGTACGAGGAGGCCAACAGCGAACTGGGCAACTGGGTGCGCCAGCGCAGCCGCTGGATCAAGGGCTACTTCCAGACGTGGCTGGTGCACATGCGCGAGCCGGGCCGGCTGCTGCGGGAACTGGGTCCCCGGGGGTTCGTCGGCTTCCAGCTGGCCTTCGGCTCCACCACGGTCACCACGCTGGTCAACCCGCTGTTCTGGGCGTTGACGTGCCTGTACCTGGTGGCGGGCCCGGAGCGGATCGAGCCGCTGTTCCCGCCGGCGGTGCTCTACGCGGGAACGGCCGCCCTGCTGGGGGGCAACCTCGCCGTGCTGTACCTGTTCATGGCCGGGTGCATGGAACGCGGCCTCCACCGCGCCGTGCCGACGATGCTCACCGTGCCCCTGTACTGGGCGCTGATGAGCGTCGCCGCCTACAAGGCGCTGGGCCAGCTCCTGCGCCCGAGCAAGCGCCACCACTGGGAGCTGACGCGCCACGGCCTGGTCGGCGAGCACGCGCCGCCGGTCACCGGGTGGCCGACACCACCCGATTTCTCCGGAGCAGGGCGGCGCACCAGGTGAAGTGGCCGTCGCTGCCGTCCTGGGAGAACAGGTCGTACGTGGTCAGGGCGTAGGCGGCCTGGTAGAGCGCGAGGGTCTCGACCGGGTGGCCGAGCTCCCCGGCGAAGTCGCCGTGGCGGTCTCGGCAGCGGGCAGGTCGCGCTCGGAGGAGGTCGACGCGGGTTCGGTGCGGAAGGGTGATCCGGTCAGCTCGCGCTCGTAGGTGACGAGGACGCCGTCGTGGATCTCGGTGTCGAGGATTTCCGGCGTGGCGAAGGTCAGCGGGTGGCGGGAGAGGTCCGCGTGGACCCGGCGCAAGAGGTCGAGGTCGGTTGGTGGCGGGCCGCTCCAGACCTTGGCCACGAGACCTTCGCCGAGGTGGTAGACGGCTCCCTCCAGGCCGGCGGCGAGGGGGCGCGGGGCGCGGTGGCCACGACGGGTGAAGTGCGCCGACCACTCGTCGGTGTGGCGTCGGCGGTGTTCGGCCATGGGGGCAGTACACCCGCCCGGCCCACCACGCCGATCACCGGGTCGACGTTCTCGGCTGCGGTGCTAGAAGGACCACCGCTGGTTCGCACCGCCGTGGCAGTCCCAGAGCCGCACCCCGGTGCCGTTGCCGGTGATCGTGTTCGGGTCGGCGTCCAGGCAGCGCCCGCTCTGGTAGTTGACCAGCACCCCGCGGTCCGCGTCGAAGTCCCAGATCTGGTTGTCGTCGCCGTGGCAGTCCCAGAGCTGGACCTTCGTGCCGTTGGCGGCGATGCCGCCCAGCTCGGCGTCCAGGCAGCGCCCGCTCTGGCTGTTGCGGACCAGACCGCGGGGTTCGAAGTCCCACAGCTGGTTGTCGTCGCCGTGGCAGTCCCAGAGCTGGACCCTGGTGCCGTCGCCGCCGATGGTGCCCAGGTCGGCGTCGAGGCACCGGGCGTTGGCACCGTTGTGGACCATCCCGGGCGCCTCGGCCGAGGCGGTGCCCGAGAAGACGAGGACCGAGCCGCCGAGGGCCGTCAGTGCCGCCAGGGCGAGCGCTTTGCTCGTGATTCCGGAAGTCATGGTTGATCACTTCCTCGTCCGGGGGTGGATCGAGGGGGACGTTACCCGCACATCGCCGCGCCCCCAACGGAATCCGCCGGACGGCACTCGTGCGGGTGACCCGTCAGACCAGCCAGATCCGGTAGGCCGCGGCGGAGTGCGCGGGCACGAGGGCGCGCACCTCGCCGGTGGTCTCGGCCTCCTCTTTGGACCACAGGTCGAGCACCCGGTACTTCGCCGCGGACGGCAGGCCGATCGCGTCGGCGGTGGTGCCGATCTCGCGGTCGGACAGCCCCCGGTTGAACAGCACCACGGCGGCCGACCCGTCCGACATGGGCTTCGCCCACACCTCCTGCTCGCCGTCGTCGCGCAGCCGGTGGCCCTGCCGCCCGCCCCAGTCCTGGTTCACGGCGATGAGGTCGTGGTTCAACAGGGTTTCCCTGGTCGCCGGGCCCATCGTCCTGAGGTCGTTGCCCGCGATCAGCGGCGCGTTCAGCAGCGCCCACAGCGTGAAGTGGGCTCGGTCCTCGTGGTCGGCCATGCCGCCGTTGCCGACCTCCAGCATGTCCGGGTCGTTCCAGCCGTTCGGCCCGGAGTGGTCCTCCAGTCCGACCTGGAGGTCCAGCAGCGCCGTCCACCCGGCCCAGGAGTCGGTGATGTCGCGGGTCGTGCGCCACAGGTGCCCGCCCACCTTGCGGCCCCAACCCTCCCACGGGCGCTCGTGCCCCCACTCGCAGATGCTGAACACGATCTGCCTGCCCGACTCGCGCAGCGCGCGCCCCATCTTCCCGTACCGCTCGACGGCCGGGCTGCCGTCGTTGTTGCAGTTGTCGTACTTGAGGTAGTCGACGCCCCACTCGGCGAAGCTGCGCGCGTCGACCTGCTCGTGCCCCAGGCTGCCGGGGTAACCCGCGCACGTCTTCGAGCCCGCGTCGGCGTAGAGGCCGAACTTCAGCCCGCGCTCGTGCACGTAGTCCGCCACCGGCCGGAGGCCGTCGGGGAACTTCACCGGGTCCGGCACCAGCCGTCCCCCCTCGTCCCGCTCGCGCGCCATCCAGCAGTCGTCCAGGTTCAGGTACGCGTAGCCGGCGTCGCGCATCCCCGACTCCACGATCTCGTCCGCGATCTCGCGGACCATCCGGTCCCCGACGTCGCAGCCGAACCTGTTCCAGGAGTTCCACCCCATCGGCGGGGTCGGCGCCAGGCCCGCCGACACGGACCGGGCGGCGACGGGCCCGACCGCGACGACCGAGGCGGCCACCAGTCCCGCGACCGCCACCCGGGCCACCGACCGACGCACGACACCCCCAGGAAGACGATGTGACCCCACGGAACCAGCAAGTCCCGGGGAGGGAAACCCGGGGCCCGGAATTTCACCGGGCCGTGGGGTGCGCACCGGGAGGCGTCAGTCGGTGGGCGGGAGGACGACGACCTTGCCGTGCAGCGTGCCCGCGGCGGCCTCGGCGTGGATCGCCGGCAGCTCGGCCAGCGGCACCCGCCGGGCGACGTCGACGCGCAGCTCGCCGCGGTCGACCAGCGCCACCAGCCGCGACAGCTGCTCGACGTCGCTGCGGACGAAGACGTCGATCCCGCGCACGTCGCGCCCCTCGTCGGAGGGCGCGGGCATCCACACCGTCGTGTTCACCAGGACGCCGCCCGGTCGGACCAGGGTGACCAGCGCGGCCAGCGCGGCCGGGTCGATCGGCGCGAGGTTGAGCACGACGTCGACCGGCTCGGTCACCGCCGCGGTCACGTCGGTGGTGGTGTGGTCGACGACCTCGTCGGCGCCCGCCGACCGGACCGCCTCGCGGCTGCGCGGACCGGCGGTGGCGATCACGTGGGCGCCGGCCCCCTTGGCCAGCTGCACGGCGTAGCCGCCGACCGCGCCGCCCGCGCCGTTGACCAGCACGCGCTGCCCGGCGGTCAGCCCGCCGTGGTCGAAGAGCGACTGCCACGCGGTGAGGCCGACCGCCGGCAGCGCGGCGGCGTCGGGCAGCGGGATGCCGGTGGGCGCCGGCGCCAGGGCGCCGGCCGGCGCGAGGACGTGCTCGGCGGACGCGCCGGGCTCCGTCATCGGCAGGAAGCCGATCACCCGGTCGCCGACGGCGAGGCCGGTCACGCCCTCGCCCACCTCGTCCACCGTGCCGGCGACGTCGAAGCCGGGCGTGTGGGGCAGCGCCACGGGGATGGGACCGCGCATGAAGCCGGCGCGGATGTTGCCGTCGACGGGGTTGAACGAGGTCGCGGCGACCCGGACCCGGACCTGGCCGGCGCCGGGCACGGGCCGGTCCACGTCCTCGTAGCGCAGGACCTCGGGACCGCCGTGCTCGTGGAAGCGCACTGCCTTCATGGGGGAGCCTCTTTCTTCCGCTCAGATTTGCTTCGAACTCGAAGCACTGAGGAGGACGCTACTACTGCTTCGAATTCGAAGCAAAGTGACCTGCGGCACTGCCCGGGGGCGCCGACGGGTGCTCCTTCGAATTCGAAGCAGTAGACTCCCGCCATGTCCGATTCGCCGCGGTCGCTCGACCCCGTCCAGCTCGGCGCCTACTTCGCGCTGATCGAGGTGACCAGCCTGCTCCGGCACGCGGTCGAGCAGCAGCTGCGCGAAGCCGGCGACCTCAGCTACGTGCAGTTCCAGCTGCTGGCCCGGCTCGGCGACTCGCCCACGGGCAGCCACCGCATGACCGACCTGGCCGACGGCGTCGTCTACAGCCGCAGCGGCCTGACCTACCAGGCGGGCCTGCTGGAGAAGGCGGGCCTGGTCGTGCGCGCGCCCACGCCGGACGACGAGCGCAGCACCACGGTCACCATCACCGACGCCGGGCGCGCGCTGCTCGCGGAGGTGCTGCCCGGTCACGTCGAGGTCGTCAGCGGCCTGCTCTTCGAACCGCTCTCACCCGACGACGTCGAGGCCCTCGCCGGCCTGCTGGCGCCGGTGCGGGACCACATGCGCTCGACGCCGCCCCGCTCGGCGGCGCCCCGTCGTCGCAAGGGCGGGGCCTGACGGCCTGCCCGCCTCCCTCGCGGCGGCGCCGAACCGCGGGCCCGGGTCCCGCGGCGTGCGCGACCTCGACCCCACCTGAGGTTCCCGCCCGCCGGCGGGAGGTTATTCCACCTCGGTGCGCAAAGAGCTTTGTCCCGCCAGGTGGTTCGCTTTTCCCGTGACTGTCCACTGTAGACTGAAGGTGGCGGCGGGCATTAGGCCGGATGGGTGGTGCATATGACACCCGCTCGGTAATCCTCCCTGCTCTCGGCGGCGCGCGTGCCCGGCCGGCGCGCCCTTCCGGTTGCAGCCAGGTGGAATCCGTGGCAGAACGGATTGCGAGGCGCCCGGCAGGTGCCCGGGCGCGACGGCCGTCGAGCGGCGCTGACGGGGAAGCTCGGACGGCAATGACCTGGGGGAGTTCGCGTTGGACCAACTCAGTCGCAGGAATGCGTTGCGCGCCACCGCTTTGGCGACCGGTGGCCTGGCCGCCGGGCGGTTGTTCACCGGCGCCGCCGCGGCCGATCCCGTCGGCGGGGCGCCGCCGCTGGGGCCGGTGCGCGTCCTGCCGGACGACGCCCGGTACCCGGAACTGGTTCGCCGGGGCCACAAGCGCTTCGTCGGCACCCCCGACTACGTCGACGTCGTCGGCACGACGGAGCAGGTTCGACGAGCCGTCGAGAGCGCCGTGCGGGCCGGGAAGCGGCTCGCGGTGCGCAGCGGCGGGCACTGCCTGGAGGACTTCGTCGACTCGTCCGGGATCCGGGCCGTGATCGACCTGTCGGGTCTGACGCAGGTCTACTTCGACCCGGAGCGGCAGGCGTTCGCCGTGGAGGCGGGCGCGACCCTGGGCGAGGTGTACCGCCGGCTGTTCCTGGGCTGGAACGTGACCGTGCCCGGCGGGTGGTGCCCGAGGGTCGGCGCCGGCGGCCACATCGCGGGCGGCGGTTACGGGGTCCTGTCGCGCCGGCACGGCCTGGTGGTGGACCACCTCGACGCCGTGGAGGTGGTCGTCGTGGACGCCTCCGGCGCGGCGCGGACCGTGATCGCCACGCGCGACCCGGCCGACCCGAACCACGACCTGTGGTGGGCGCACACCGGCGGCGGTGGCGGCAACTTCGGCATCGTGACCCGGTACTGGCTGCGCACACCGGGTTCGACGGGCACCGACCCGTCGCGGCTGCTGCCCAACCCGCCCGCGATGGTGCTGGACTTCACCGCCGAGTGGTCGTGGGAGGGCATGGACGAGGCGGCGTTCCGCAGGCTGGCCGGCAACCACGCCCGGTGGTGCGCGGAGAACGCCGCCCCGGGCACGCCCACCGACCGCTTCTACGCCGAGCTGATCCTGCGCGACGTCGGCACCGGCACGCACCTGCTGATCGGCGAGGTGTCCGGCGCGGACGCCGATGCTCAGCTCGACCGGTTCCTCGACGTGCTCGCCGAGGGCGTCGGCCGGCCGGTCCGGGTGGTGCGCCAGTGGCGGCCGTGGCTGACCGCGGTCTTCGCCGGACCGGACGAGTCCAAGCTGTACCGGATCAAGTTCAAGTCCGGTTACCTGCGCGAGCCGTTCACCGACGACCAGTTGGGCGTCATCCACCGCCAGCTCACCCGCACCGACACCCACGGCCGGCTGCTGGGGTCGGTGGGGCTGAGCAGCTACGGCGGCGCCATCAACGCGGTGGCGCCGGACGCGACGGCCACCGCGCACCGGGACGCGGTGATCAAGCTGCTGTACGTGTCGGCCTGGGAGGACCCCGCGCAGGACGCGGTCCACGTCGACTGGGTCCGCGAGTTCTACCGCGAGGTCTACGCCGACACCGGCGGCGTGCCCGACCGGCGCGACGGCGCCTACGTGAACTACCCGGACGTGGACCTGGCGGACCCGGAGGTCAACCGGTCCGGCGTGCCGTGGCACGAGCTGTACTACAAGCAGAACTACGCGCGGCTGTCCCGCGCCAAGGCCCGCTGGGACCCGCTGGACGTCTTCCGGCACGCGCTGTCGGTCCGCCCCGCCTAGGAGGTCGGTCCTCATGCCCGAAGCAGTGTCCACCCGAACCGCTCCCACGCCGGGAGCGTCCACTCCGGACCCGGTGGTCGTGGACGAGTCGTTCTTCCAGGACCCGTTCCCCGCCCTGAACCGCTTGCGGGAACGGGCGTCCGCCACCCCGGTGCTGTTCGCCGACGGGTTCGGCGTGCCGCGCTGGTTCGTCGGCCGCTACGCCGACGTGGTCGCGGGCTTCACCGACCCCCGCCTGAGCAACGTGGTGGTGCCCGCGCTGGCGCCACCGGACGTCGACCGCGCCGAGCTGCCCGCCGGGCAGCGGGTGCTGTTGCGCGCCAACGACCTGCTCGGCCGGGCGATGGCCAACACCGACCCGCCCGACCACACCCGGCTGCGGCGGCTGGTGTCCGCCGCGTTCGGCGCGCGGCCGATGGACGCGCTGCGCCCGAGGGTGCGCGAGCTGGTCGCGGCGGCCCTGGACGACGCGGGCGGGGAGTTCGACCTGATGGCCGTGCTCGCCCGGCCGCTGCCCATCACCGTGGTGTGCGAGGTGCTCGGCGTGCCCGCGGAGGACACCGAGGTCTTCCGGGCCGCGGCGCGCGTGCTGGGCGGTTTCGCCGACGAGGCGTCGGCGCCGGAGATGATCGGGGCGATGGACCGGTTCGCCGACTACGCCGCCGACCTGGTCGCGCACAAGCGCCGCCGGCCCGCCGACGACCTGCTGACCACGCTGGTGGAGGTGTCCGACCAGGGCGACCGGCTGACCGGGGACGAACTGGTCGCCATGCTGGCGCTGATGATCTTCGCCGGGCACGAGACCACGGTGCAGCTCATCGGCGGCGGCGTGCTCGCCCTGCTCGCCAACCCCGACCAGGCCGCGCTGCTGCGCGCCGACCCCGGCCGGCTGCCGGACGCGGTGGACGAGGTGCTGCGCTTCGACGGCTCCGCCAACCCCGGCCTGCCGCGGCTTGCCACCGAGGACGTGCCGGTGGGCGACGTGGTGGTGCCGCGCGGTGCGCACGTCATCCTCGCCACCGCCGCCGCCAACCGCGACCCCCGGGTCTGGGACCGGCCCGACGAGTTCGACGTGACCCGGGAGCGCCGGCAGCGGCAACTGGCGTTCGGGCACGGCATCCACTACTGCCTGGGCGCGCGCATGGCGCGCATCGAGGGGGAGGAGGCCATCGGCGCGCTCCTGTCCCGCCACCCGGGGCTCCGCCTCGCCGTCGAACCCGCCGCGCTGCGCTGGCGCACGGGTTTCGTCCGCGCCCTGGAGGCCCTGCCGCTGACCACGCGCTGAACCCCTACCAGCGAGGGATGGTGATCGTGCACGGCACGCGCGACCGGTCGACCCGCAACCAGTTCAGCGGCACGCGACCGAGCTTCCTCGAACAGCTCTACCTGGGCCGGGTCCGGTGGGACCTGCTGCACCCCTTCCCGAGCCAACCCGACCACGACCGCGCCGCCGGGGACGGGGCGGTGGCGGAGCTGGGCCGGTTGCTGCGCGAGCACGTCGACCCGGAGGAGGTCGACCGGACCGGCGAGCTGCCCGACGCGGCGCTGGCGGCGCTGCGCGACGGCGGCTGGCTCGCCCTGGGCGTCGACCCGGAGCTGGGCGGGCGCGGCCTGTCCGCGACGAACGTGTTCCGGGTGATCCAGGCGGCGGCGAGCTGGTCGGTGCCGGTGGCGCTGGTGCTGGCCATCCAGGAGTCCATCGGCACCGGCGCGATGCACGCCACGGTGTCGCCGGGACCGCTGCGCGACGAGCTGCGCCGCCGCGTGCTGGCCCGGCAGGTGTCCGGGTCGGCCGACACCGAGCCGTCCGGCGCGGCCAACCGGGACCGGGAGACCACCGCGCGGCCGGTGGACGGCGGCGCCGCCTACGTGCTGGACGGCGACAAGATCCACATCGGGAACGGGCCGATCGCCGACGTGCTGACCGTGTCGGCGACGCTGCGCGACGGCGACCGCGCCGAGCGGCGGCTGTTCCTGGTCGACACCTCCGCGCCCGGCTTCGAGGTGGTGACCGCGCACCGGTTCCTGGGCGTGCGCGGCTTCCCCAACGGCGCGGTGCGGCTGCGCGGGGTCCGGGTGCCCGCCTGGCACCTGCTGGACGAGCGGCCCGACGGCGACGACACCCGGCTCACCCCCCGGATGCTGAACCTGATCGTGCGCGGGCGGATGTACCTGATCGCCGCGCCGTCGCTGGCGCTGGCGAAGCGCGCGGCCGGGTGGGCGCGGGACTTCGTCGGCCGCCGCGCGGTGGACGGCGTGCCGCTGGGCCGCTACGAGCAGGTGCGCCACGAGCTGGCCGAGTGCCTGGCCGACACCTACGCGGTGGAGACGGCGTGCCGGTGGGCGATGCTGGTGGACGACGGCGCGACCGCGACGCCGGGCAACGCGCTGCCCGAGCAGATGGCCACCAAGAACATCAGCTCGGTGGCGGCCTGGCGGGTGGTGGACCGGGCGATGGCGCTGATGGCCGCCGAGGGCTACGAGACCGCGGCCAGCAAGCGGGGGCGCGGCGCGCCGGACGTGCCGCTGGAGCGGGCGTTCCGGGACGCGCGGAACTTCCGCATCTCCGGCGGCGTGGACTTCCTGCTCGACTACTGGTCGATGACGCTGATCGCGCTCACCCTGTACTACCCCGAGCCGGACGACGCCGCCGAGATCGACGCGGGTCCGCCCGACGACCGCTGGTGCGACGAGGTGCCGCTGTCGCCGGAGAACCGGGAGCACCTGCGCGAGGTGGTGCGGCAGGTCCACCGGTTCGCCGCGACCTGCCTGCGGCTGGCCCGCCGCTTCCCGGACCGGGCCGAGCTGCTGGCCCGCCAGCGCCTGCTCGTGCTGCTGGGGGCGATCGGCAACGAGCTGCACACCGCGGCCCTGGTGCTGGCGCGGGCGGCGGGCGCGCCGGCGGAGGCCGACCTGGCCGCCGCGGCCTGCCGCTCGGCCCGGCACCGGCTGGCCGCGCACTGGCGCGAGCTGGCGCAGCGGGAGCACGCCGACCCGCCGGGCGAGGAGCACTGGACCACCTCGGGGGCCGGGTGGACGCCCGACACCGACCTGGTGCGCCCGGCCGACGACCGCGCGGGGGACGGGGTGCCGCGATGATCCCGCTGTCCGTCATGCAGGAAGCGCTGTGGCTGGCCTGGCAGGTGCGGCCCGGGGACCGCACCGACCTGATCGGGATGCCGCTGGAGGTCACCGGCGAGGTGGACCTCGACCGGTTGGCCGCGGCGGTGGTCGCGGTCGGCCGCCGGTTCCCGGTGCTGCGGGCGCGCGTCGAGGCCGGTGAGCCGCCCGTGCTGCGCTGGGGCGACGACGACCTGGTGCTGACCCGGCGCACCGCGGCCGGCGACCACGACGCGGAGGTGGAGCGCTCCGCGCACGCCCCGTTCGACCTGCGGGTCGGGCCGTCGGCCCGGTTCGAGCTGGTGGAGTCCGGCGACCGGCGGACCCTGGTCCTGGCGCTGCACCACATCGTCGGCGACGGGCACTCCGTGCTGGCCCTGGTGCACGCCCTGGCGCTGGCCTACGGTGGCGCCGACCTGGGCCGACCGGAGGACCCGGCCGCGGCGGCGGCGTTCGCGCACCGCCAGCGCGAGCTGGCCGACGGCCCGGCGGGCGCCGCGCACCGCGCGTTCTGGCGCGACCACCTGGGCGCCGAGCCCCCCGCCCTGACCCTGGCGCCCGACCGCGCCGGGCTCCCGCCGCACACCACGTCCAGGCCGGTGCCCGCCGGACTGGCCGACGCGCTGCGCCCGCTGGCCGCCTCGCTGGGCGTGAGCCGGTTCGCGGTGCTGTTCGCCGCCTACCTGGTCGCGCTGCACCGCCACACCGGCGACACCGACCTGGTGGTCTCCTTCCCCACGCACCCCCGCCGCGCCCTGCCGGAGCTGCGCGACGCGTACGGGTTCTTCACCAACGCGGTGCCGGTGCGGGTCCGGTTGACCGCCGGCGAGCGGTTCGCCGACCTGGTCCGGCGGGTGGACGCCGCGCTGCGCGGCTGCCTGCGCTTCGCCGACCTGCCGCAGCCGGCGATCCTGCGCGCGGCCGGCGTGCGCCACGCGGACGTGGCGCGCAGCATCGGCCAGACCGTGTTCCAGTACTGGGACACCACCGTGCTCGACGGCGTGGACGTGCTGCGGCTGCCGCTGCGGCACGGCGACCGCGCCGGCGCGCTGCGGCTGGGCGACATGCTGGACGTGACGACCTACCGGCTCCAGGCCATGCTGCGGGTGGACCGCGACGGCCTGTCGCTGCTGTGGAAGGACCCCGGCGGCACGATCGGCGGCGACGTGGTCGACGCGCTGGCCGCGACCTACCTGGGCGTGCTGGCCGAGGTCGTGGCCGAGCCGGGCGCGGTGGTGGTGTCCGGGGTGGACCTGGCCGGCGCCGAGCCGCCGGCCCTGCCGCTGCCGCCGCCCGCCGAGGGGGGCTCGACCGCGCCGGTCGCCGCCGCGGACCCGGAGGTGCTGGTGGCGGCCCTGGTCGGGGTGCTGTCCTGGTACTGCGGCACGACCGACGTGGTGGTCGGCGTGGTGGGCGAGGACGGCGAGGTGGCCCCGCTGCGGGTCGAGGCCGACCCGGCGGCCGGGTTCGCCGCGCTGACCGAGCGGGTCCGCGCGGCGCTGCGCGCGCCCCGGGCGCCCGTGCCGTTCGACCGGCTGGACGTGCTGGTCGACCCGGGCGGGCGGGGCACCGCGCGACCGCACCGGCTGCGCCTGGTCACCGACCGGCCGCGACTGGTGGGCGACGGCGGTGTGCCGGAGGCGTGGTTGAGGCGCCTGGCCGCGCACCTCGCGCGGTTCGCCGAGGCCGGCGAGGCGGAGCCGGACCGCCCGGTCGGCGAGCTGGACCCCCTGACCGACGAGGAGCGCCGGCTGGAGCTTGTGGACTGGAACGACACCGCCGCGCCGCACGACGACCGCGACCTGGTGGAGCTGTTCCGGGAGCGGGTCGCGCTCGACCCGGACCGGACGGCTGTCACCGACGCCGGCCGCGAGCTGACCTACCGGGAGCTGCTCACCGACGCCGAGCGCGTCGCCGCCGGGTTGCTCGCCCGCGGCGTGCGACCCGGCGACCTGGTGGGGGTGCAGCTGCCGCGCGGGCTGGACCAGGTGCGGGCGGTGCTGGGCGTGCTCTGCGCGGGCGCGGCCTACCTGCCGCTGGACCCGGCCGCACCGGTCGACCGCCGCGCGTTCCTGGTCGCCGACGCCCGCGCCGACCTGGTGATCGCCGCCGACGACGCGCCGGAGAACGCGGTGGCGGTCGCGCCGGCGGACCTGCTCGCCCACGACCCCGTCGCGCGGCGGCCGGCCGGGCAGCCGGGAGCCCTGGCCTACTGCATCTACACCTCCGGCACCACCGGGCGCCCCAAGGGCGTCCCGATCAGCCACCGCGACGTGGTGGGGCTGGTGCGGGCCGACATCCCGCACCTGTCGTTCGGGCCCGGGGACACCTGGGCGCTGTGCCACGCGGCGCACTTCGACTTCTCGGTGTGGGAGCTGTTCGGCGCGCTGCTGACCGGCGCGCGGCTGGTGGTCGTGCCCGAGGACACCGCCCGCGACGCCGAGCGGCTGCTCGACCTGCTCGCGGCCGAGCGCGTCACCGTGCTCAACCAGACGCCGACCGCCTTCCACCAGCTCGCCGAGGTCGCCGAGCGGCGCGACGCCGCGCTGCCGGACCTGCGCTACGTGATCTTCGGCGGGGAGCGCCTGGAACCGGCCAGGCTCGCCGGCTGGGCGCGCCGCGCGCCGGGCACCGCGCTGGTCAACATGTACGGCATCACCGAGACCACCGTGCACTCCACGGTGCACCTGGTCGGCGAGGCCGACCTGGCCGGCGGCGCGAGCGTCGTCGGCCGCCCGCTGCCCAACACCACCGTCCACCTGGTCGACCGGGTGACCGGCCGGCGGCTGGTGCCGCAGGGGTGCGTGGGCGAGATCGTGGTCGGCGGCTCCGGGGTGGCCCGCGGCTACCTGCGCCGCCCGGCGCTGACCGCCGCCCGGTTCCTCGACGACCCGTTCGGCGCGGGCCGGGCGTTCCGCAGCGGCGACCTGGGCAGGCGGCTGCCCGACGGGTCGCTGGAGGTGCTCGGCCGCGCCGACGACCAGGTCAAGCTGCGCGGGCACCGGCTGGAGCCGGGCGAGGTGGCCGCCGCGCTGCGCGGGCACCCGGCCGTGCTGGACGCGGTGGTGCTGCTGGTGGGCGGCTCCGAGGGCAGGCTCGTCGCGTTCGTCCGCACCGACGGCGAGGACCCCGGTGACGCCGCGCTGCGCGCGCACCTGGCCGCCCTGCTGCCGCCGTACGCGGTGCCGGGCGAGTTTCGCCGGTGGCCGGGGCCGTTCCCGGTGACCCGCAACGGCAAGCTGGACCGGCAGGCGCTGCTGCGGCGCGCCCCCGCGCCGGCTGCCGCGCCGGCCACCGCGCCGGTCGGGGACGGCCTGGTCGGCGTCATCGCCGGGTTGTGGGCGGAGCTGCTGGACGTGCCCACCCCGCCGCCGGGCGCCTCGTTCTTCGAGCTGGGCGGCCACTCGTTGCAGGCCGGCCGGGTGGCGGTGCGGCTGGGCGAGGTGATCGGCGCACCGGTGCCGGTGCGCACCGTGCTGGAGCACCCCGTGCTGGCCGACCTGGCCGAGGCCGTGCGGGAACTCGCCCCTCGCGGCGCGGCGGACGGCGGCGCGGGGAGCGACGACGCGCCGGCCGGGCCGGTGCCCGCGTCGGCGTTCCAGGAGCGCATCCGGCTGGCCGCGCAGGTCGATCCCGGCGCGCACCGCTACCTGGTGCCGCTGCTGTGGTCGGTCGAGGGGGAGCTGGACGTCGACCGCCTCGCCGACGCGCTGGCCCGCGCGGTGCGGCGGCACGAGGTGCTGCGCACCCGGTTCGAGGTGGTCGACGGGCGGGCGCGGCAGGTGGTGGGCGAGCCGTGGCGGCCCGGGGTCGCGCGGGTCCGCCTCGACGGCGGTTCGCTGGACCGGTGGCTGCGCGCCGAGCTGGCCGACGGGATGTCACCGGAGACCGGGCGGCTGCTGCGCTGCACGCTGGTGGAGCGGCCCGGTGACCGACCGGTGCTGGCGCTGGTGCTGCACCACCTGGTGTGGGACCTGGGGTCGCTGCCCGTGCTGGTCGAGGAGCTGGCCGGCGCGACCGGGCCGGTGACCCAGTACCGCTCGGTGGTCGAGGCGGAACGGGCGCACGCCGGGTCGGAGGCCGAGCGCGCCGAGCTGGCGCACTGGGCGCGGCGGCTGGCGGGCGCCCCGGCCTACCCGGCGCTGAGGTCGCCGGTGGTGCCGGAACCGCCCGGGTCGGTGCCGCTGGACCTGCCCGACGACCTGCTGCCCCGGCTGCGGCGCCTGCGGGGCGTGTCGCCGTTCACCGCCGCCGCGGCGGCGCTGTGCGCGACCCTGCACCGCTGGACCGGCGCGGACGACGTGACGGTGGCGGTCCCGGTGGCCAACCGGGACCTGCCCGGCCGCGACCGGGTGATCGGGCCGTGCCTGAACACCGTCGTGCTGCGGTCCACCGTGGACGACCGGACCACGGTGGGAGGGCTGCTGTCCGGGGTGCGGGACTCGGTGCTGACCGGGCTGCGGCACGCGACCACGCCGTTCGACCGGGTGGTGGAGGGGTGCCGCCCGCCGCGCCGCGCCGGGTGGACGCCGTACTCCGAGGTCGTGCTGAACTTCGGCGCGGCCGAACCCGTCCGGTTCGGCGGCGCGGTGCTGAGCCCGCTGGACCTGACCGCCCTGCACGACTACGACACCAAGTTCACCCTGACCGCGACCCTGACCGAGCGGGACGGGCGGTTGACCGGGCACCTGTCGTTCCGGGGCGACCGGATCGCGGCGGCGGACGCGGTCGAGTTCGCGCGGGTGCTCACCACCGCGCTCGGCCGCCTGCCCGACGTGCTCGACGAGCGGGTGGCCGAGGTGGACCTGCTCGACCCGGCCGACCTGGGCCGGGTGCGGTCCTTCGAACGGCCGGCGCCGCCCGCGCCCGCCACGACCGTGCCCGCCCTGCTCGCCGACGCCCTGCGCGGCGGGGGCACCGCCGTCACCGGGCCGGCCGGCGAGCTGACCCGTGCCGAGCTGGACCGGCGCGCGCACGGCCTGGCCGGCGCGCTGCGCGCGGTGCTGCCGCCCGGCGACGGGCCGCACGCGGTGGCGCTGCTGCTGCCGCGCGGGCCGGACCTGGTGGTGGCGATGCTGGCCGCCTGGCGGGCCGGGTGCGCGTTCTGCCCGGTCGACCCGACCTACCCGGCCGAGCGGGTGCGGACCGTGCTGGACGACCTCGGGCCGGTCGCGATCGTCGCGGACGGACCCGTGGGCGGTGTCGCGGACGCGTCCGGCGTGGCCGTGCTGCGGCCCGACGCGGCCGGGCCGCCGGTCGAGCCGGTGTCGCCGGACCCGGACGACGTGGCCTACGTGCTCTACACCTCCGGCACGTCCGGGCGGCCGAAGGGCGTGGCCGTGACGCACCGGGGGTTGGCGCAGCTCGTGCGCTGGCACCTGCGGGTGTTCCCGCTGGGGCCGGCCGACCGGGTGGGCGCGGTGGCCAGCGTCGGGTTCGACGCCTGCCAGTGGGAGCACTGGCCCGCGCTGGTGGCCGGTGCGACCGTCGTGACCCACCCGGGCGGCCCGCTGGTCGCCGGGGAGGTCGCCCGCTGGATCGCGGGCTCCCGGCTGACCCAGGCGTTCCTGCCGACCCCGCTGGCCGAGGCGGTGCTGGCCCGGGACCCCGACCTGCCCGACCTGCGGCTGCTGCTGTTCGGCGGCGCCGCGCCGAGCGCCGACCTGCCCGCGGGCACGTCGTTCCGGCTGTGCAACGCCTACGGGCCCACCGCCAACGCCGTGGTGGCCACCGCGCTGCCGCTGGACCCGGACCGGCCGCGGTCGCGCACCACCATCGGCCGGCCGATCGACGGCACCGCGGCGCACGTGCTGGACCCGGCGGGGCGGCGCTGCCCGGTCGGCGTGCCCGGCGAGGTGCACCTGTCCGGGGCGTCGGTGGCGCTGGGCTACTGGCGGCGGCCGGACCTGACCGCGGAGCGGTTCGCCGCCGCCGATCCCGACGGCGCGCCGGCCCGCGTCTACCGCACCGGCGACCTGGCCCGCTGGACCGCGGCCGGTGAGCTGGAGTTCCTGGGCCGGGTGGACCGGCAGGTGGAGGTGCGCGGGCACCGGGTGGAGCCGGAGGAGGTGGAGGCGGTGCTGGGCGACGACCCGGCGGTGGCCTCCGCCGCGGTGGCCGCCCGGGGCGGGCGGCTGGTGGCCTACGTGGTGCCGCGCCCGCGGGCGGAGCGGGACGGGGCGGCGGTGGCCGACCGGCTGGCGCGGCGGCTGCCCGCGTTCATGGTGCCCGACGCGGTGGTGTGGCTGGACCGCATCCCGCTGACGCCGCACGGGAAGCCCGACGTGGCCGCGCTGCCCGAACCGGCGCGGGACGCGTTCCCGGCGGCCAGGGCGGCGGTGACCGGGCCGGGCACGGAGCTGGAGCGGCGCATCGCGCGCCTGTGGTCGGACGTGCTCGGCGTGGGCGCGGTCGGCGTGGACGACAACTTCTTCGACCTGGGCGGCAACTCGCTGCTGCTGGCGTCGCTGCACGCGCGGCTGGAGGCGGAACTGGGCCGCGACGTGCCGGTGGCCCGGCTGTTCGCGCACCCGACCGTGCGCGGCATGGCGGCGTGGGCGCGCGGCGACCGGTCCGGGCCGGAGGGCCCGGGTGGCGCCGGGGTGCTGGACCGCGCCCGCCGGCAGCAGCGGGCGCGCCTGGGCGGCAACCGGAGGGGAGTGGGATGAGCGGCGCGCGGGCGACCGGTGGGGAGTGGGGCGCGGGGACGGCGGGCGGCGAGCGGGGTGCCGAGGCCGCCGGCGAGGGGTGGAGCGCGGGAACCGCCGGTGGGGAGTGGGGCGCGAACACCGACAGCGGCGAGCGGGGTGCCGAGGCCGCCGGCGAGGAGTGGGCGGAGGGCGCGATCGCCGTGGTCGGCGCGGCCTGCCGGTTCCCCGGCGCGCCGGACCTCGACTCCTACTGGAGGGTGCTGCGCGCGGGCGCGGACGCCCTGACCCGGTTCGGGCCGGACGAGCTGCGCGCGGCGGGCGTGCCCGAGGAGCTGGTGCGCGACCCCGACTACGTGCCGGTGGGCGGGGTGCTGCCGGGTGGCGAGCTGTTCGACCGGTCGTGGTTCGGCTACTCCCCGGCCGAGGCGCGCACCCTCGACCCGCAGCACCGGGTGCTGCTGGAGGTCGCGGTGCACGCGCTCGACCACGCCGGCCTCGACCCGGAGCGGTTCCCGGGGTGGGTCGGCGTGTTCGCGGGCTGCGACGCCGCACCCGTGCCGCACGACTTCACCGACCCGGCCGTGATGAGCAGCCTGGTCGGCACCGAGAAGGACTTCCTGGCCAGTCGCGTCGCCTACAAGCTCGGGCTGCGCGGCCCGGCCCTGACCGTGCAGACGGCGTGCTCGACCTCGCTGGTCGCGGTGCACGTGGCCGGGCAGAGCCTGCTCAACCACGAGTGCGACGCGGCGCTGGCGGGCGGGGTGTCGCTGCGGCTGCCGCAGGCGCACGGCTACCTGTACCAGGAGGGGCACATCTTCTCCCGCGACGGCCGGTGCCGGTCGTTCGACGCCGGGGCCACCGGCACCGTGCCCAGCGCGGGCGCGGGCCTGGTGGTGCTGCGCCGGCTGGCCGACGCGGTCCGCGACGGCGACCGGGTGCTGGCGGTGCTCCGCGGTTCGGCGCTGACCAACGACGGCGGCGAGAAGATCGGCTACACCGCGCCGTCCGTGCCAGGTCAGCGCGACACGATCCTGCTGGCCCTGGGCCAGGCGGGCGTCGACCCGGGCGACGTGGCGCACGTGGAGGCGCACGGCACCGGCACGGGCGTGGGCGACGCGGTGGAGGTGGCCGCGCTGACCGAGGCGTTCCGGCACGGCACCGACCGCACCGGGTCCTGCGCCCTGTCGTCGGTGAAGGGCAACATCGGCCACACCGGGTCCGCGGCGGGTGTGGCCGGTTTGATCAAGTCGGTGCTCCTGCTGCGGCACGGCGAGGTCGTGCCGCAGGCGCACCTGCGCCGGCCGAACCCGCGCCTGGACCTGGAGCGCAGTCCGTTCCGCCTGGTCGACGCGGTCGGCCCGCTGGGCGGGCGGCTGGTGGCGGTGAGCTCGTTCGGCATCGGCGGCACCAACGCGCACGCCGTGCTGGAGGCGGCGCCGAGCCGGCCCCGCGGCGCCGGACCGGCGGTGTTCGCGCTGTCCGCGCGGAGCGCGGGCGCGCTGGAGCGGGCCCGCCGCGAGCTGGCCGACCACCTGGCCGGGCACCGGCCGGAACCGGCGGAGGTGGCGTGGACGCTGCTGGGCGGCAGGCGGCGGTTCGCGCACCGGTTCACCGTGGCGGGCGACGACCTGGACGTGGCGATCGCGGAACTGCGCGACCCGGGCCGCGCGTCGCGGGTGGCGCCGGACGGGCCGCCCCGGGTGGCGTTCCTGTTCCCCGGTCAGGGCGCGCTGCACGCGGGCGCGGCGTCGGCGGCGCACGCGGTGCTGCCGGTGTTCCGCGAGCAGCTGGACCGGGCGATCGCCCTGGCCCGCCGCGACTTCGGCGTGGAGCTGGGCGCGGTGCTGGACGAGGGCGCGGACGACGCGCCGCTGCGCACCAGCCTGGGCCAGCAGCTCGGCCTGTTCGGCATCGGCTGGGCGCTGGGCCGGCAGTTCCTGGAGTGGGGCGTGCGGCCGGTGGCGATGCTGGGGCACAGCGCGGGCGAGTACGCCGCCGCGGCGGTGGCGGGCGCCTGGGACCTGGCCGCCGGGCTGCGCGTGGTGGGGGAGCGGGCGCTGGCGATGCGCGACACGCCACCGGGCGCGCTGCTGGCCGCCTACGCGCCGCCGGAGGTCCTCGCACCGCACCTGGCGGCGCGGCCCGCCCTGGCCGTGGCGACGCTCGGGCCGGGGCAGACGGTGCTGGCCGGCCCGGTGCCCGCGCTCGACGACCTGGTCCGCGCGCTGACCGCCGAGGGCGTGCGCACGGCCCCGGTGGAGTCCGACCGCGCGTTCCACACCCCGGCCATGCGGCCCGCCGGCGACCGGCTCGCCGCCGCGATCACCGCGAGCGCGCCCCGGCGGCCGGAGCTGCCGGTGATCTCCAACCTCACCGGCGAACCGGTCGACCCGGACCGGGTGCCCGACCCCGACTACTGGGTGGCGCACCTGACCAGCCCGGTGCGGCTGACCGACGGCGTGGGCGCGCTGCTGCGCGACGGCTGTGACGTGGCGGTCGAGCTGGGACCGGGGTCCACCATGGTCGGCGGCCTGCGGCGGCACGAGCGCTACCGGGACGGCGTGGCGGCGGTCCCGCTGCTGGGCGGTCGCCGGGAGGACCGGCGGGTGGCGCTGCACCGGGCGCTGGGCGCGCTGTGGGCGGCCGGGGTCGAGCTGCCGTGGGCGGAGCTGTTCCCGGTCCCCGCGGTCACCTCACTGCCCGGCACGCCGCTGGAACCCGAGCCGGTGCCGCCGCCGGTGGTCCCGACCGGGACCGTGCCGGTGGTCGTCGCGCCGGTCGCGGAGAGCGGGCTGACCACCCGTCGGTGGGTCGACACGGGCACCCGCGCGCCGGGCGACGAACCGGTGGTGCTGACGGCCGACCACCCGGCCGCGCGGGTCGCGGCCGGGCTGCTCGCCGGGGGCGGGGAGGTCGTGGAGCTGCCCGGGGACCCGGCCGGCGCGCCGCTGGCGGACCGGTTGGCGGCGGCGGTGCCGCGCGGCGGGATCGTCGTGCACGGTGTCGACGCGCACGGGGTCAGCGTGCACGGTGTCGACGCGCACGGGGCCGACGCGAACGGTGTCGATGTGCACGGTGTCGACGCGCACGGGGCTGACGCGCACGGAGCCGGCGTGCACCGGGCCGGCGTGCGCGAGGCCGGTGGCATCGACCTCGCCGGGTTGGACGACGTGGCCGCGCACGCCCGCGCGGCCGGGGTGCGCCTGGTGCTGGCCGTGTCCGGGGACCCGGCGCTGCCCGACGACGGGCGGCCCGACCTGCTGGCGTGGGTGGCGCACCGGCGTCGCGCGGGCCACGACACCACCCTGCTCGACCTCGGCGCCGAGGACGCGCCGGCGCGTCCGCCCCGGGCGGAGCCGGACTGCGCCGCGTACGCCTGGCGCGCGGGCCGCTGGTGGGCGCTGACCACCACGCCCGAGCCCGTGCCCGGTGGCGCGGGGACGCCGGGCCCGGTGGTCGTGGCCGGTGACGACCCGGACGCGGCGCTGGCCGCCGCGCACACCTGGTCCGCCACCGGGGTGCCGGTGACCGCCACGGTCGACCTGCGGTCCGCGCCGGCGCGCGAAGAGCTCCCGGCGCTGGCTGGTGACCTGGAGTGGACGCGCCGGGCGAGCCTGTCAGGGCGGCCCGACCTGCTCGCCGCCGTGGAGGACTGCGGCGCGGCGCACGTGGTGCGGCTGTTCGTCGAACGCGGCCTGCTCGCGGTCGGCACCCCCGTGCCGGCGGCGGCGCTGGTGGCGGGTCTGGACCCGGCCGGGCGGCTGCCGCGGCTGGCCGAGCGGGTGGTGCGGGCCCCGGTGGAACGGGGCCTGCTCGTGGCCGGGGACGGCGGCCTGCTGCTCACCGAGGACGCCGCCGCCCGGGTCGAGGCCGCGGTGGCGGACGCCCGGCTGGCCGAGGTGCGGGGCCTGGCCGAGCTGATCGACCACTGCGTGCGCAGCTACCCGGCGGTGTTCGCCGGGGAGACCGCCCCGCACGCGGTGCTGTACCAGGACGGTTCGGACGAGCGGATCGCCCGCCTGCTGGCCGACAACCGGGTGGCGTTGACCGACGAGCAGGCGTGCCTGGACGCCCTGGCCGGCGCGGTGGCCCGGCTGCGCGCCGGGCGCGACCGCCCGCTGCGGGTGCTGGAGATCGGCGGCGGCCGGGGCGACCTGACCTGGCGGGTGGTCGACCGGCTGGGCGTCGACGCGGAGGTCGACTACGTCTTCACCGACGTCAGCGGGTTGCAGGTGCGCAAGGCCGAGCGGCAGGCCGCCGAGCGCGGCGTCGGGTGGCTGCGCGGCGCGCGGTACGACATCACGGCCGATCCCGTGGAGCAGGGCTTCGCGGCGGGCGGCTACGACGTGGTGCTGGGGTTCAACGTGGTGCACGTGGCCCCGGACGTGGCGGTGGCGCTGACCCGCCTGGGGCGGCTGCTGCGCCCGGACGGGCTGCTGGCGCTGGTCGAGCTGACCAGCGCGGCGCTGTGGACCCACCTGGTGTACGGGCTGCTGCCGGGCTGGTGGGACTACGCCGACGACCTGCGCACCGACTCGCTCCACCTGGACGCGGAGGGGTGGCGGCGCGCCGCGCGCCGGGCGGGCCTGGACTGCGAGGTGGCCTCGGCCGACGCCGGCGCCGACCACGCGGTGGTGCTGGCCCGGCCGGCGGGTGAGCCGTCACCGGAGGCCGAGCTGTCCCGCCTGCTCGGCGACGACCGGCCCGACGCCGTGCTCTACCTGGCCTCGGGCGCGGCGGCCGGCGCGTGGCCGGGGTTCTGCGCCGCGGTGCGCGAGCGCGGCGCGCGGCGGGCGGTCGTGCTGACCGAGGACCCGGACGACTGGCGGGCGGAACTGCTCCGCGACCGGCTCGACCCGCCCGACGGGGAGGCCGCGCCGTGGCACCACCTGCGGGTGGCCGCGTTCGACCGGCGGGTGCTGGCCGGGCTGCCCCGCCTGCTGACCGCCGCGGACCTGCCGCGGTCGGCCCGCTGGAACCCGCCGCCGGACACCCCGCGGGCCCTCGGCGGCGCGCCGCACGCGGTCGAGGCTCCCGGGTCCAACGGCGCTGTGCCCAACGGCGCTGTGCCCAACAGCACCTCGACTCCCACCGCCTCAACCCCCGCCGCCCCGGCCCCCACCACTTCGGCCGCAGTCGCCCCGACCGCGTCCACCGCCACCTCCACCGCACCTGCCACCACCGCGGTCGCCACCCCGGCCCCGGCGACCGACCGGCGGGCCGTGCTGGCGCGCCTGTGGTGCGAGAACCTGGGCGTGGGCGCGGTCCGCGACGAGGACGACTTCTTCCGCTCGGGCGGGGAGTCGCTGGCCCTGGTGCACCTGCTGGGCGAGGTCCACCGGACCCTCGGCGCCCGGGTCGAGACGTCCCGCTTCGCGCCGACGCCCACCTTCGGCCGGCTGGTGGAGCTGGTCGCCGAACGGGCCCCGCGCGCCGACGGGCCGGTGCCGAACCTGCTGCCGCTGTCCGGCGGTGGCGACGGCACACCGCTGTTCCTGTGCGCACCGGCCACCGGCAGCAGCCTGTGCTACCGGCACGTCGCGCCGCTGATCGGCCGCGACCGGCCGGTGCTGGGCCTGGACGTGCCCGCCGACCACCCCGGCGGCGGCGTCCGGGGTATCGCCGCCGCGCACGCCGCGCTGGTCCGGCAGGTCCAGCCGGAGGGCCCCTACCTGCTCGGCGGCTGGTCGGCGGGCTTCGCCGTGGCCCACGAACTGGCCGCGCAGCTGGAGGAGAGCGGGGCGCGGGTGCGGCTGCTGGTCAGCTTCGACGGCCTGCTGCCCGACACCAAGGGACGACCGATGGGGCTGCGACCGGAGCAGGCGCTGCGCGCGGTGGCGCTGCTGGCCGGCACCCGGCTCGGGCGGTCGGCCCCGCTCGACCGGACCCTGGAGCTGGCGGGCGGGTCACGGGTGCCGCGCATCGACCGGATCGCGGCGGTGCTGTCGGGCGGGCACGAGCTGGTCCGGTCGCACAACCGCGCGGTCCGCGCCGTGCTGGCCTACCGCCCGCGCCCGGTCCGGGCGCCCGCGGTGGTGCTCAAGACCGGCGTGGACGACGCCGGGGCGCGGCGGCTGGCCGCCCGGTCGGCCCGCCTGTACCCGGGCGGCATCGAGGTCGTGCCCGCGCCGGGCGACCACTGGGGCGTGCTCGACGCCGAGCCCGCGGCGGCGACGGCGGACCTCGTCCTGAACGCGTTCGACCGCCACGGTGTGTAGTCTTGAGGTCGCAGAGGATCAACGGATGATGAGGGGATCTCGTCTTGCGTTCGCCTGAGCGGTTGCCCTACTCCTTCGCCGACCTGATGGCGGCCAAGGGCTCGTCGTTCTACGGGTTGCTCCGCGACACCGCTCCCGACGCCCTGCCGCGGCCGGACGGGGTGGTGGACGCGCCGCACGGCACCACGATCCTGGCGCTGCACTTCCGCGACGGCGTGGTGATGGCGGGCGACCGCCGCGCCACCTCCGGCAACCTCATCGCGCAGCGCAACCTGCGCAAGCTCGAACCGGCCGACAGCCACTCGTGCGTCGCCTTCGCGGGCACCGTCGGCCACGGCCTGGACCTGGTGCGGCTGTTCCAGTTGGAGCTGCGGCACTACGAGAAGATCGAGGGCGTCGAGCTGAGCTTCCCCGCGAAGGTCAACCGCCTGTCCGCGATGGTGCGCGGCAACCTCGACAAGGCGTTGCAGGGCATGGCCGCGGTGCCGCTGTTCGCCGGCTGGGACGAGGCCGAGGAGCGGGGTCGGATCTTCACCTTCGACATCGCCGGCGCGCCCGCCGAGGAGGACGACTTCGGCGGCACGGGCTCGGGCTGGCACTTCGCCAAGGGCTCGCTCAAGAAGCTGCACCGCCGGGACCTGACCCGGGACGAGGCGGTCGGCGCGGCGCTGCGGGCGCTGTTCGACGCGGCGGACGACGACGCGGCCACCGGCGGTCCCGACCTCGGGCGCCGCATCTACCCGACCGTCGCGGTCGTCACGGCCGAGGGCTACGACGAGGTCGCCGAGGAGGAGCTGGCCGGCCTCGCGTCCCGCCTGGCCCCCTGACCCGGACCCGCGCGGCTAAAAGAATTCACACCACTTTTAGCAATGCGCAATGCGGTCCGGTCGGCCATTTGTCCGTGCGAAACATTTTCGTCGCACCTTGACGCCGTGGAATCCGTCCTCCACAGTCTGAGGAATGCGACCGTCATTCGCGGCAGTGGCTCCCGGGCCCATGCGGCTCTTTTCGGTCGTCGAATTGTCCGCGTTGACGTGATCGTCGTTCCCCCGGCGGGGCGGGCGGTGGACCACTCGGCGCGAGCGGTCGTTCGCACGCCGCCCGCGCCGCGGTTCTCCCCACCTCGACGAAGAGGAGCACGCCCATGGCCGGATCAGGCCACCACCCGCCCACCGCCGTCCCCCGAGCCCGCGGGCGCCGCCTGGCCGGTGCCGCCGCCGTCGTCGCCGTGCTGCTCGGCGGCCTGGTGGCGGCACTCGGCTCGACGCCGGCATCGGCCGCCACCGTCGACACGACCGCGTGGTACGTGCTGGTCAACCGCAACAGCGGCAAGGCGCTGGACGTCTACAACTTCGCCACCAACGACGGTGCCCGCATCACCCAGTGGACCCGTGCCGACGGCACCAACCAGCAGTGGCAGTTCGTGGATTCGGGCAACGGTTATTACCGGGTGAAGTCCCGGTTGTCGGGGAAGGTCCTGGACGTCCACAACTACTCCACCGCCGATGGCGGCGCGATCGTGCAGTGGACCGACAACAACAGCGCCAATCAGCAGTTCCGGCTGGCCGACTCCGACAGCGGCTACGTGCGCCTGGTCAACCGCAACAGCAACAAGGCGGTCGAGGTCCAGGGCGCGGCGACCAACGACGGCGGCAACATCGTCCAGTACAGCGACTGGGGCGGTCCCAACCAGCAGTGGCAGCTCGTCCGCGTCGGCGGCGGGAACCCCACCACCACGACCACGACGACCACGACGACCACGTCACCCCAGCCGGGTGGCCGTCCCATGGTCGAGAACAACTTCCCGGTCACCCGCGAGGGCGCGTACGGCGACAACCGCTTCACCGTGTTCCGCCCGTCGAACCCGCAGGCCCTCGGCCGACCGCTGCCCGTGCTGGCCTTCGGCAACGGCGCCTGCGCGCACACCAACAACAGCGAGGTCACGCAACTGCTGACCGCCGTCGCGTCGAAGGGCTTCGCCGTGGTGGACATCGGCTCCGCCAACGGCTCGTCCAACGGCCTGCCCAGCGGTTCCCCCATCCCCTCGCTGCTGACCGACGCCCTCACCTGGGCCGAGCGGGAGCAGAACCGCTCCGGTGCGCCGCTGCAGCAGCGCCTCGACCTGAGCCGGATGGCCACCGCGGGCCACTCGTGCGGCGGCCTGGAGGCCCTCGTCGCGGCCCAGGACCAGCGGGTGGACGCCGTGGTCTCGCTGAACAGCGGCTTCTTCGCCGACGGCTCGTTCGGCTACCCGCGCTCCGAGGTCCGCAAGCTCCACACCCCGGCCCTGTTCATGGACGGCGGCTCCTCCGACGTCGCCTACGCCAACAACCAGGCCACCTACGACCTGGCCACCGTCCCCTCCGTGCTGGCCCGCCACCCGCAGGCCGGGCACGGCGGCTTCATCACCGGCTACCAGATGAACGACGGCGTGACCACGGTCGTGCAGTTCCTGGACATGGTCCTGAACGGCAACCGGACGGCCCGCGACTACATCCTCGAACCGTCCGGGCTGGCGTCCAGGGCGCCTTGGACGGTGGCCCGGAAGAACTTCTGACCGCGGGAGCGGCCCGTGTCCCCCGTGCGAGCTACCCGCGAGTGTCCACCGCGCGGTGACGACCCCGGGCCGCCCGATCCCTAGCGTTCCCCCGTGTCGCGGCACTCCGGCCGCGGCACGGGGGAAGGGTCGTCATGAGATTGGTGAAGCAGCTCCTGGTCGTCGCCGCGATCGCGCTGGTCGGCAGCCAGGGCGTCGCCGCGGTGGGGGAGAACCCCTGGCTCACGCTGGTGATCGGGATCGCGACGGCGGTGCTCGCGGTGCTCGCCTACGCGTGGGTGGTGCGGCGGACCGAACGCCGGGAGCCCCGGGAGGTGGGCCGGGGCGGTGCGGTCGCCGCCGTCGGCCGCGGGGCGCTGATCGGCGTGGCGATGTGCGGCGCCGTGATGGCCGGCATCGCCTGGCTCGGCGACTACGAGATCGACGGCCTGGGCTCCGCCACGGGCGCGGTGGGGCTGTTCGGCTTCATGGCCGCCGCCGCCGTGACGGAGGAGCTGATCTTCCGGGGCGTGCTGTTCCGGATCGTCGAGGAGCGCACCGGCACGTGGGTCGCGCTGGCGCTGACCGGCGTGGTGTTCGGCGCGTCGCACCTGTTCAACCCGCACGCCGGCATGTGGGGCGCGATCGCGATCGCGATCGAGGCGGGTTTCCTGCTCGCCGCCGCCTACGCCGCCACCCGCACCCTGTGGGTGCCGATCGGGCTGCACTTCGGCTGGAACTTCGCCCTGGCGGGCGTCTTCGGCGCCGGGGTCTCGGGCAACGACGCGGCCGAGGGCCTGCTGGACGCCACCGCCTCGGGCCCCGACCCGATCACCGGCGGCGCGTTCGGGCCCGAGGGGAGCCTGTGCGCGGTGGCGGCCGGCGTGCTGCTGACGGCCGCCTTCCTGTGGCTGGCCCACCGCCGCGGTCACATCGTCCCGCGTCGTCGGCAGCAGGAGGACCGGCCTCAGGAAAATTTCTCTCTCCAGAGCGAACGTTGACCACGTCGCCGCTGACGCGCCAGTATGGGTAGCTCCAAGTGCTCTTCTGGGAGCGCTCCCGGTCCGCAACACTGTCGTTCTGGATCGAGAACATTTCGGCCAGGGTGGCATGATCCGAAGGAGGATCTGCCCATGCGCGCTCAGCAGCGGTTCCCATGGCGGGTGGCGGTCACGGCGGTGCTGGCGCTGGCCGCCGCCGCCCTGTCCGCGCCCGCCGCGCTGGCGGCCCCCGACGCCGGTCCGGCGGTGAAGGTCAACCAGGTGGCCTACGTGCCCGGACTGCCGAAGCGGGCCACCGTGGTCAACGACTCGGGGTCGCCCGTGGCGTGGGCGTTGCGCGACGCCTCGGGGGCGACCGCGGCCTCGGGGTGGACGAGCGTGCGCGGCCCGGACCCGTTGTCCGGCGACAACGTGCACGTCGCGGACTTCTCGTCGTTCGACCGGCGGGGCAGGGGGTACGTGCTGTCGGTGGCGGGTGCGGACAGCGCCCCGTTCGACATCTCCGCCGAGCCGCTCAAGCGCCTGCGGTACGACGCCCTGGCGTTCTTCCACCACCAGCGCAGCGGCACGCCGATCCAGGCGCGGTACGTCGGCGACCGGTACGCGCGGCCCGCCGGGCACCTCAACGTCGCGCCGAACCGGGGCGACGACGGCGTGCCGTGCCGGGTGTCGTGCGGCTACACCTCCGACGTGCGGGGCGGCTGGTACGACGCGGGCGACCACGGCAAGTACGGCGTGAACACCGGCATCGCCGCGTGGCAGCTGATCAACGAGTACGAGCGCACCCTGCACGTGCGCGGCGCGGACCGGGCGGCCCTGGGCGACGGCAGGCTGGCGATCCCCGAGCGCGGCAACGGCGTGCCCGACATCCTCGACGAGGCCAGGTGGGGCGTCGAGTTCCTGATGAGGATGCAGGTCCCCGAGGGCCGCGCGGACGCGGGCATGGTGCGGCACAAGGTCAGCGACGAGAACTGGACCGGCCTGCCGATGCGCCCCGACCAGGACCCCCAGCCCCGCCTGCTGTCGGCCGTCACGACCGCCGCGACGCTGAACCTGGCCGCCGTCGCCGCGCAGGCCGCGCGGGTGTGGAAGACCGTCGACGCGGGCTTCGCCTCCCGCGCCCTGGCCGCCGCGCGGCGCGCCTACGCCGCGGCCAAGGCCGACCCGACGCGCTACGCCGACCCCGACGACGGCAACGGCGGCGGCACGTACGTCGACAACAACGTCACCGACGAGTTCTACTGGGCCGCGGCGGAGCTGTTCACCACCACGGGGTCGAGCGCCTACCGCGCCGACGTGACCGGGTCGCCGCTGTTCCGCGGCAAGGGCTTCGACCAGGGCGGCTTCGACTGGTGGTGGACCGCGGGCCTGGGTGACACGACGTTGGCGCTGGTGCCCAACGGGCTGCCCGCCGCCGACGTGGCCGCCACCCGCGCCGCGTTCGCCGCCCACGGCGACCGGTTGCTCGCCCAGGCGTCGACGCAGGGCTACCCGGCTCCGGCCGCCGGCTACTACTGGGGTTCCAACGGCGTGGTCGCCAACGGCGCCAACGTGCTGGCGCTGGCGCACGACTTCACCGGGCGGGCCGAGTACCGGGCGGGCGTGTACCAGGCGCTGGACTACCTGTTCGGGCGCAACCCGTTCAACCACTCCTACGTGACCGGCTACGGCGAGCGCGCCACCCGCAACTCCCACCACCGGTTCTGGGCCAACCAGCTCGACCCGTCGCTGCCGACCCCGCCCGCGGGGCTGCTGGCGGGCGGCCCCAACGCCGACCTCCAGGACCCGGTCGCCCAGGAGCGGCTGGCGGGCTGCAAGCCCCAGAAGTGCTACCTGGACGACATCAACGCCTGGTCGGTCAACGAGGTGGCGCTGAACTGGAACTCCGCGCTGGCGTGGCTGTCGGCGTGGGCGGCGGAGAAGGCCTGACCCGGCCGGCCCGCGGGCACGACCGCCCCGTCACGGCGGCGGCGCGGTGCTGCCCCGGACGACGAGCTTCGTCGGCAGCTCGACGCGGTCGTTGTCCGGCTCACCGCCCGCCGCCAGGGTCAGCAGCATCCCGGCGGCCTCCGCGCCCATCCGCCGCAGCGGCTGCCGCACGGTGGTCAGCGGGGGGTCGGACCACTGGGTGAACGCCAGGTCGTCGAAACCGACGACGCTCAGGTCCCGGGGCACGCGCAACCCGGCCTCGCGGGCGGCCTCGCAGACACCCAGGGCCTGCAGGTCGTTGGCGGCGAAGACGGCGGTGGGCCGGTCGGGCAGGCGCAGCAGCTCGCGGGCGGCGGCGCGGCCGCCGTCGTGGTAGAGGGGCGCGGTCCGCACGAGCTTGCGGTCCTGCGGCACGCCGGCCGCGTCGAGGGCCGCGCGGTAGCCGTCGAGGCGGGCCCGGCAGCACAGGAACTCCGACGGGCCGTTGACCATGGCGATGCGGCGGTGGCCGAGCCCGACCAGGTGGCGGGTGGCGACCAGGCCGCCGTTCCAGTTCGTCGCGCCCACCGACGGGATCGAATGGGTCGGCTCGCCGGTGGGGTCCAGTGCGACCAGCGGGATGGCGCGGCTGCCGAGCTGGGCCAACTGCGCCTCGCTGAACTCCGCGGAGACCGCGATGACGCCGACCGGCCGGCGGGCCAGCATCTGCCGCGCCCAGGCGCTCTCCGGCGTGTGGCCGCCCTGCATCTCCGTCAGCGTCACCGCCAGCCCGTTCGGGCGGATCGCCTCCTCGACGCCGCGGATGATCTCCAGCGCCCACAGGCTGTCCAAGGACTGGAAGACCACCTCGACGATCGGGACCGCCTCGGCCTTCTCGTTCTTCTGGAAGCCGTGCTCGCGGATCAGCTCCTCGATGCGCCTGCGCGTGCCGTCGGAGACGCCGGGCCGCCCGTGGATCACCTTCGACACGGTCGAGGCGGACACCCCGGCCAGGTCCGCGATCCGGGAAACCCGCACCTCACCGCCCGCGCGCCCATCCACAGCCACGGACGGCAGCCTACGCGAACCGGGGGTGGGCCGATCATGAGCCGACGGCGCCGGTCGTCAGCGGCCGGGCAGGCGGTCCAGGTAGGTGAGCACCGCGAGGACGCGCCGGTTGTCCGCCGGGGTGTCGGGCAGGTCGAGCTTGGCGAGCACGCGCTGGACGTGCGTGCCGACCGTGTTGAGCGAGACGAAGAGGCGCTCGGCGATGCCCCGGTCCGTGAGCCCCTGCGCCATCAGCGCGAGCACTTCGCGTTCGCGGCGGGTGAGCGCCCCGAGCCGGGCGCCGAGCGCCTCGTCCACCACGGTCGGGTCGATCACGACCTCCCCCGCGCGGAGGCGGGCGAGCGTCGTCTCCAGTTGCGCGGCGTCGAGCAGGTGGTCCTTGAGGACGTAGCCGCAGGCGCGCGAGCCGGTGAGTTCGAGCAGCGCGGTGGCGTAGCCCGGTTCGGCGTACTGGGACAGCAGCAGCAGCGGCAGGTCGGGGTGCGCGCGGCGCAGCGCGCGCGTCAGCTCCAGCCCCTCGTCGGTGAAGGTCGGCGGCATCTTGATGTCCAGGACGACGACGTCCGGCGCGGTGGCGCGGACCAGTTCCCCGACGCGACCGGGTTCCTCGGCCACGGCGACGACGGCGTGCCCCCGCGCGGACAGCAGCCGCGCGAGTCCTTCCCGGATCAGCCACGAGTCGTCCACGAGGATCAGTCGCACGACAGCTCCACTCGCAGTCGGGTGCCGGTGGGCTCGACGTCGGTCACGGACAGCGTGCCGTCGAACGCGGCCGCCCGGTCGGCCAGCCCGCGCAACCCGCTGCCGCGCTCGGGATCGGCGCCACCGACCCCGTCGTCGACCACGTCCACGCGCAACACCGGTCCGCGCCGGGCGAGCAGCACGTGCGCCCGCCCCGCCCGCGCGTGCTTGACCACGTTGGCCAGCGCCTCGCTGACCACGAAGTAGGCCGCCGTCTCCACCGGCGGGGGCAGGCGGCCGGGCAGCGCGTCGTCCACGGTCACGGGGATCGGTTGGCGGCGGACCAGGGCGCGGACGGCGGCGGACAGCCCCTGCTCGGTCAACGCGGCCGGGTGGATGCCGCGCGCCAGTTCGCGCAACCCGGTGATCGCGCCGGC
Organism: Actinosynnema sp. NPDC059797; assembly: GCF_042732085.1. Classification (NCBI taxonomy): domain Bacteria; kingdom Bacillati; phylum Actinomycetota; class Actinomycetes; order Pseudonocardiales; family Pseudonocardiaceae; genus Actinosynnema; species Actinosynnema sp. NPDC059797. Next base: position 2,164 of record NZ_JBHWIE010000027.1, on the reverse strand, counting down.
CAGCTCCCGCTGGGCTTCCTCCAGCGCCTCGTTGACCGCGCGGTCCGCCGGGTCGAGCTGCTGCTGGAGCAGCCGCAGGGCGATGCCGACGGCGAGGATCCGCTGCTGCGCGCCGTCGTGCAGGTCGCGTTCCAGCCGCCGCCGTTCCGCCGCGGCGGCCTCGACGATGCGCCGCCGCGACGCCCGGACCTCGACGAGCTGTCGTCGCACGGTGGCGTGCAGGCGGGCGTTGTCCAGCGCGAGGCGGGTCGCGGCGGAGGCCGCCGCCAGCAGCCGCTGCTCGTCGTTCAACGCCGGGTCGTGCAGCACCAGGCCGATCGGAGGGGTGCCGCCGATGGGCAGCACGGCCTGGTCGCCGCCGATCGCGACGTGGTCGCCGTCCTCGTCCACGCACCGGTCGCCCTGGGGGAACGCGAGCCGCAGCGTCGGGTCGCGCAACGCCTTGCGCAGCGCGGGTTGCAGCCCGCCGATGGGCGCGTGCTCGATCGCGCGCACGTAGTCCGCCACCGAGCCGTACCGCAGCCGTTCGCGCAGCAGGCCCAGCAGGAAGGCGCCGGGCATGGTGAGGACGGCGAGGTAGGGGAGCGCGTCCGACACCGCGCTGCCCGCGGGCTCCGCGTTCAGCGCGGCCAGGGCCGTCGTCAGCACGAACAGCGTGATCATGACGAAACCGCAGACCAGGGGGTAGGCGAGCGTCCGGCGCCTGCCGGGGCTGGCCCGCCTGACCTTGAGCCACATCAGCGCGAGGTAGGTCACGGCGAAGGCGAGCCAGCCGGCGTTGATCGTCGTGGACGAGCCGCCGCCGGCGAAACCCGCTTCCGGCGACGCCCCGGTCCACGGCCGCGAGGTGATGGTGTCAACGGTGTGCGCGGCGTCGAGGGCGCCGACCACCGCGCCGTAGCCGTAGAGGGCGGCGATGAACCGGCGCGGCACCGCGTCGCGCAGCCGACCCTCGGGGTAGGACAGCAACAGGTGCGCGAACACGACGACCTGGAACGGCTGCGCGGCGCGGGCCACGACGAGGTCGACCGCGGCCCACGCCCGCGTCGTCTCGATCACGAAGCCCGCCGGGGCGTCGAGCAGCAGGACCAGGCCGAGCACCTGCGTCAGCAGGCCGAACCGCCGGTCCGGCCGGATCACGACCGCGAGCACGCCCACGCCGGCCCACACCAGCGGCGAGCCGATCTCCCACGCGTACCGGGCGGCGGGTTGCCTGCCGGCGGTCGCGACGAGCACCACGTCCACGACCGCCACCGCGGCCGACGCGGTCGACAGCGCCCACGTGAGGACGAACGGCCGGCGCATCAGCCCTCCCCGAGGAGGGCCACGAGCCCTTCGACGGTGAACTCGGCCTTGCCGAGGAAACCTCGCACCAGCACCAGGTCCGAGAAGTCCCGGAAGTCCTCCCGCTGCCTGCTGGACACCAGCACGACCGCCGGCCGCACCGGTCCCGCCTCCAGCCGCCTCGCGACCTCGAACCCGTCGAAGTCCGGGAGGAGCACGTCGAGCAGCACCAGGTCCGGCACGCTGCCCGCGACGAGCGCGAGCGCCTCGCGCCCCGTGCCGGCCTCGCCCACGACGTCAAACCCGCCGGTCCGCAGCAGCCGCGCGACCAGCCGCCGGTACGAGACCTGGTCGTCGACCACGAGCACGCGCAGCATGCCCACACCATCCGGCAACGATGGATCGTGCGCGAGACCGCGGGCCGAACATCACGGATCCCCACGACCTGCGCACGCCGGCAGGATGCCGGCACACCCGCCGCCGGCCCAACCGCGCGCACCCACGACCACCCCAACGGCCGCACCGCCGCACCCGGTCGCACCCCGTCGCACGCTTCCGGGCATCCCGGGTTTCCGTGACGCGCCGCGGCCCACCGCCGGCAGAGACTGGCCCTGCCCGCCGAAGGCGGACCACCGATGCCCGATCGGAGGAACCGACCATGGACGACCACGACCACGACCACGACGCCGGCGACGGCGGTCGGCGCGCGACGGGCCGGCTCCGGTGGGGTCCCTGATCCCGGCGGGCCCGAGCGCGCCGCCGAGGACGATCGCCGCGGTCGTGGCCGCGCTGCCCGTGGCGGTCGTGCTGCTCGCGGCCGGCAGCCACGCGGCGGCCGCGCAGGACTGGTTCGTGAGGTCGAGCAACCAGGCCGTCGAGG